>JBBILU010000031.1:0-13080 GCA_037444775.1 Candidatus Altimarinota bacterium | reverse complement strand
ACAAATTATTTTATGTCAAAATAATCATATCATATCATATCAGAAAGGTCAAAAACTTGCTTGAAGAAAAAATAAAGTTTAATTAAGAAAATTCACTTTTTATGAATATAAATGAAAAAATAAAACTGCTAGAATTTAAACTCAAAAAAAATATAGTTTGAGATTTATTTATAAAAATATTGTAATTTTAAATATTAATACTATAATAAACTAACACTTTAAAATAGTAACAATTTTGTTATGTTATATAGGAAACAAGAAAAAATTCTTACTTCAACATTATCTGAAAGAAAAATTATTTTTCTTATTTGACCAAGACAAGTATGAAAAACAACTTTGATGAAAAATATATTTTCTTCTATTGATACAGCAAAAAAGCTATTTATGAATTTAGAAATACTTGATTATCATGAGTATTTTGAAAGCTTTTCAAACATACAAAATCTTTTAATGAAAAATGGATTTAAAAAAGAAGAAAAATTTTATTTATTTTTGGATGAATTTCATAAAGTAAAAAATATAGATTGGATTATAAAATCTCTTTATGATGAATTTGAAAATATTAGAATTGTTCTTTCTTGATCAAATAATATTGAAATAAATAAAAATATTAAAGAGTCCTTTGCTTGAAGAAAAAGATTGGTAAATATGTTTCCATTAGATTTTGATGAATTTCTTATTTGGAAAGAAAGTATTTCTTTTGATGATGTTGATAGTTTCAAAAAAAACCCATTAAATAAAGGAAAGATTAGTTTTTATTTAGAGGAATTTATAATTTGGTGATGATATCCTGAAGTTGTTTTGAAAGAAAGTATAGAAGAAAAAAAACAAGCTTTACAAGATATTTTTAGTTTTTGGTTCAATAAAGATATTTTAGTGGAGATTAAAGAAAATTATAAGTTTAATAATTTTATTAAACATTTATCTATTAGAAACTGATGATTACTAAATTTTAATGAAATTTCAAAGCAAGTGTGAGTAAGCCAACCTACTTGAGAATATTATTTTGAACTTATGTTTAAATCATTGCTTTTGTATCCAGTAAGACCTTTTTTTACGAATAAACTAAAAGAAATAGTCAAAATGCCAAAGTTTTATTTTATAGATAATGGATTTAGAAATTTTTTAATGTGAAGATTTGAATTTATTTCAAATGAAAAATGATTACTTTTTGAAAATTTTATTTATAATGAATTTTTGAAATCTTGAGAAAATTATAATGATATTAAATATTGGAGAACAAAAAACTGAGTAAATGAGGTAGATTTTATTTTGGAATACAAAAAAATAGTTTTTGAAATAAAATACAAGGATGAAATATCAAGTTCTGATTATAATTGAATAAATACCTTTCTAAAAGATTATAAAGATTTTAAATGAATTATTTTAAATAAGAAAACTTTTTATGATTTTAATTAAGAAAATTCACTTTTTATGAATATAAATGAAAAAATAAAACTGCTAGAATTTAAACTCAAAAAAAATATAGTTTGAGATTTATTTTGAGTTTATAAATCCAAGTTTTTAGGTTATTGAATGGAGTTTGCAGAACATAGAGAATATAGTTTTTGAGATAATGTGAAACATATTGATTGGAAGGCAAGTGCGAAATCAAATGAAATGCTTGTGAAAAAATATGAAGAAGAAAGAGATTTAAATGTTTTGTTTTTGCTTGATTCAAGCTCTTCTATGGAATTTGGTAGTGAAGAAAAAACAAAAAAAGATTTGCAAGAAGAAATTTTTTACTCATTGGCTCTTTGTGCTATTAGTAATTGAGATAATATTTGAGCTTTGCTTTATGATGAGAAAAGTACGGATTTTATAAATTTTAAGAAATCAGAAGAAAATATTTTTAGAGTTTTGGAAAAATTAGAAAAAACCAAATTAAGATATGATAAATCGTATCTCTATGGAGCAAAAACAGAAATTGCTTTACAAAAAGTAGAAAAACTAAAGCTCAGAAATAGCTTGATTTTTGTTTTGACAGATGACACAAATTTTGAAAACGAAAATATTTTAAGACTTGTTTGAATAGAAAATGACATTATTATCATAAATATTTTTGACTATTTTGAAAATAATTTATTAGAAGAAAATGCTAATTTAAGCTTTAATTTGTGAAAAAACTTTTTGAATATATTTTCCTCGAAAAATTTACAAAAAGATTTTTCAAAACTAAGAAAAGAAAAACTTGATTTGCTTGAAAAAAAGCTTAACAAAAATGGAATTTGATATATTATGCTTGATAATAAAAGTGATTTTTTCTTAGAAATTATTAAATATTTTTCTACCTCACCCTAGCCCTCTCCTTTGGAGGAGATGGAACAGATAATTAACTATTTATTACTTACTACTTTATATGACAGACATTTTTGATATAAAAAATAATTTACTTGGCTATCCTATAAATATTTATTATTCTTTGGCTTATATTCTAATATTTTTTATTTTATTTTTTTTGCTAAAAAAATTCTTACAAAAAGATAAAAAAGACGAATTTATAACAAAAAAACAAGAAGAAAAGAAGATTAATTTCATTGAAGTTTTGGACTTAATAAAAGATAAATATTTAGATGAAAAAAAGGAAATATTTTACTTTAAATTGTGAGAATTTATAAGATGATTTTTAGAAAAAAAATATTCTAAGAATATTTCAAAACTTACCTACAAAGAACTTCAGAATTTACAAATAGATGAAAATGAAAAAGATATTTTTTGAAAAATTTATTTTAAGGAATTTATGAAAAGTTTTGAAGATAGTAAAGAGAAAAGATTGAATATAATTGAAGATGTGAGAAAAATTATAAATTAATATAATTAAAAATGCAGATTTTTGACAACATAGAATTTTTAAATCCAGAATATTTTTGGCTATTTTTACTTTTGCCAATTTTTGTTTATTTATTCTATAAATCTCAAATAAAATGAAAAAATTTTTTATTTTTGCAAGATTTGAAAAGTATTACAAAATGAAATTCGTTATTTTTTTATTTAAAAATATTTTTATTTATTCTAATTTTCATTAATTTTATAATTATTTTTGCAAATCCAAATAAAGTAAATTCAAATGAAAAAATAACAAAAAATTGAATAGATATAGTTCTGGTTCTTGATTTGAGTAAAAGTATGGAAGCAACAGATCTATCTCCAAATAGGATAGAATCAGCAAAAGCAATTATAAATGATTTTGTGAAAAATGTGAAAACAGATAGACTTTGACTTGTTGTTTTTGCTTGAAAACCTTTTACTTCAATTCCACTAACTTTTGATTATGATATTTTGTTAAAAACAATTGAGTCTTTAACTACAAAAAATATTTCTTTTGATTGAACTGCTGTTTGAGATGCTTTACTTATGGCAAAAACTCTTTTTAAAGCAGAGCACTCCCTAGCCCCCTCCTTAGCAGATAGGGAGAAAGAAGAAAAAATTCAAGAAGATTATAAAAAAAGAGAAAAAGTAATTATTTTGCTTACAGATTGAGATGCAAATGTTTGAGTTGAGCCAATTTTGGCTTCTAAATATTTGAAAAATGAAAACATAAAAGTTTATACAATTTGAATTTGAAGTAAAGAGTGATGAGAAATTTCTTTTCAAGTCTGACCTTTTATTCAAAAACAAAAAATTCCACCTTTAAATGAAGAAACTTTGCAAGAAATAGCTAAAAATACTTCTTGAGAATTTTTTCGAGCAGATTCAAATTATAGTTTTGAGAAAATTCTTAAAGAGCTTTCAAAGTTAAATAAACAAGATATAAAAATAGAAGTAAAAAAACAATATTCTCCAAATTATGAAATATTTATTTATATTTTAATTTTTCTTTTATTTAGCTTTTCTTTTTTAGAATTTTATTTTGTGAAAACAAGGTAAAATACCTCTTAAGAAGGAGAAAATTAGAGAGAGTTTTTTAATTTTAATTTTTTAAAAATGCAGATTTTAATATTTATTTTTCTAAATGTTTTTCTAATTTTGGCTTTTGTTTACTATTTTTTTAGGCAAAAAAAATTTAATGAAAAATATAAGCTTCTTTGAAATTGAAAAAATTTTTATATAAAATATATTTTTTTACTTTTGAGTTTTTTTATACTTTCTATTTGAATTTTTTGAATTAAATACTGAAAAACTTTAACTACAAGTGAAAATAAATGAATTGATATGATATTTGTTCTTGATGTAAGCAAATCAATGAATGTTGCAGATTTATCACAAGATTTCACTCGTCTTGATTTTGCAAAAGAATCAATTTGAAATTTTATTTCAAAAAATGTAGAAAATAGATATTGACTTGTAATTTTTTCTTGAGATGCTGTTTCTGTTTCTCCTTTAACTGATGATATTGATATTTTTTTAACTTTTTTGGAATGAGTTGATTATAGAAACTTAACAAAGCAATGAACTAATTTTGAGAAAGCTTTTAAATTATGACTTGAAAGATTTGATATTTCTTCTTCAGAAAGAAGTAAGGCTTTGGTTTTTATTTCCGATTGAGGAGATACGGAAGACAAAATAGATTCAAATATTTTAAAAAGTTTGCAAAAAAAATATCCAAATATTGCTTATTTTATAGTTGGAGTTTGAACAAAATCTGGTTGAAAAATTATAACTGGTCAAGATTTTTTTTGAAATCTTTCTTATCAAAAATATAATTGAAAAGAAGTTATTTCTAAATTAAATGAAGAAAATCTAGAGGAAATTTCAGATATTTTTAAATGAGAATATTTTGCTTTATCTAGTAAAGATTCTTTAGAAAATTTAGCTAAAAATATTTCTAATTTAGAAAAAAAGGCTATTTTAAAAAGTGAAAGTAATTCAAAAAATGATGCTTGAAGAATTTTAGCTTTTGTGAGTTTTTTATTTTTTATTATTTTCTTTATTATAACACATTACCCCTATAATCCCCTAAAATAGGGGATATAAACAAAGTAGGTAACTTTATTTTCTGTATTATTTATTTATGAACAAAAAAATAGTTTTTATATTTATAGTTTCTTTTTTGCTTTTAAATATAATATTTTTGAAAGATTTTTTTTATAACTCTTATTCTAATTATTTGTTTTCAAATAAAGATTTTTCTTGAGCTTTAAATAATTTTTCAAAAGCCAAAAATGTTTATTGAGCTTATAATTCGGCAAATTCTTTGTATAAACAAAATCAGTTTGAAAAAGCTATAAAAAGTTATTTAAGTATAGTCTGAGATGAAAAAAATTCTTTTAATTTTAATATTTATCATAATCTTTGAAATTCATATTACAAATTATGAGAGCCAAAAAGTGATGAAGAAAAATTAAAAAACTTTGAAAAATCAGTTTCTTTTTATGAAAAAGCTTTGAATATAAAATATGATGAACAAACTAAAAAGAATTTAGATTTTGTTTTGGATAAGATGAAAAAAATTCAAGAAAAGAAAAAACAAGAACAACAAGAAAAACAAAATAATGAACAAAGTAAGTCTTGAAGTTGAAGTGAGAATTCAGAAAATAAGTCTTGAAGTTTAAGTGAAGACAAAAGTTCTTCTTGAAGTGAAAATTCAAAAACTGAGAATTGAAAAAATTCTTCTAAATCTTGACAAAATGAAAAGTGAGAAAGTAGCTTAACAGAAGAACAATTACAGCAAATAGAAAATTATTCTAAAGATTTGAAAGAGCAAGAGAAAAATAGTTCTGCTTTATTTAATAAAGTTTACAAATGAGGACAAAATGAACAAAATACATCTGATTTTGAAGCTTTATTTTGAAATGATCCGTTTTTTGATAATTCTTTACTTGAATGATGAAAAGAGGAAAAAGATTGGTAGTTTTTATTTTGATTTATTTTGAAATTTCATTATATTGTGCACTTTTATATACAAAACAATGAAATTATGAATATTACTAAGATATTAACAAGTAAAAAAACAGTCTTTACTATAAAAGATTTAGAAATATTACTTTGAAATTCTTATGATACAGTTAGAGTATATTTATCAAGACAAAAAGAAAAAAAAGTTTTAAAAAATATTTTTGCTTGAATTTATAAAGAAAATTAATCCAAAGAAATTACTCAACTGACTCTGAGAAGTTCTAGATAACAAACAAAAATCTTTTGTAAAAGAAAAGCTACTGAAGGAACTTGTATGAATTATAGAATTTAATTTGGCTTTTAACTAGTAAAATTAAATATTAAATCATAATTTATTTTTATTATTAATTTATACATGAAAGAATTTAATAAATTTTATTTTGAATCATTTGAATTTGATTTTGCTTCTTCTAAAGCAAAATTTTATTATAGTTTTGATAATGAAATTTCTTTTGAAGAAATTATAGATTTCAAATCTCATCTACCTTTAGCAAATAATTTAAATGAAAATGTATTTAAAAACTTTTTATTTAATCTTCATATTGCTCTTTGAATAAGCTATTATAAACTTTTTCCTACAAAAAATCTTATTTTAAAAAGCTGATTTCTTGATGATGAACAAAAGCTTTTTTGGCAAAAATTTTATAAAAATTGACTTTGAGAATTTTTTATAAAAAATGATATTGAACCAAACTCTTTAATAAATTTTGAAAATACTTTTCTTTGAGATATAGAAAGTTTTAGAGATTTACAAGATTATTTATATAATGATTTTGTTTTTCCAAAACAACAAAAGTCTCTTTTAATGTGGTGATGATGAAAAGATTCTATAGTTAGTTTTAGCTTATTGAAAGAAAAAAAGTTTGATTTATTTGTTTTTGGAAAAGTAGATAGAATAAAACAAGAAACTTCATTAATAGCAAAAAAAGAAATTTTGCTTGTGAAAAGGGAATTAAGTAAAAATTTATTTAAATTAAATAGTGAATGATATTATAATTGACATGTTCCAATTACTTGAATTATAGCTTTTGTGTCTTATGTTTTTGCTTATTTATACTGATATTCAGAAATTATTCTTAGTAATGAAAAATCTGCAAGTGAAGAAAATACAACTCGGAAAGGTTTAAAAATAAACCACCAATATTCAAAAAGTTTTGAATTTGAGCTTGATTTAAAAAGTTATTCTGAAATTTATTTAACAAAAAAAATTAAATATTTTTCACTTTTAAGATGAATGTATGAATATAAAATTTCTGAAATTTTTTCTAAACAAAAAGAATTTTTTAGAACTTTCTCAAGTTGTAATAGAAATTTTAAAATAGTAAATTCTCAATTAGTTTGAAAAAATTGGTGTTGTGAATGCGAAAAGTGTGCTTTTGTGTTTCTGATTTTATCACCATTTTTGTCTTTAGAAGAATTAGTTTCTATCTTTTGAGAAAATTTATTTGAAAAAGAAAGCTTACTTGAAACTTTTCTAGAACTTGTTTGATTGTCTTGAGATAAACCTTTTGAATGTGTTTGAACTTATGAAGAATGTTTTTTATCAGCTTATAAAACTATAAATAAATATTCTGGTAAAAAATTACCATTTATTTTGGAAAGAATTAATGAAAAAATAAATGGAAAAATAAATATTTTTGCAATGCAAGATTTGGAAATTAAACTTCTAAAAGTTTATGATGAAGACATTATTCCTTCTGAATTTAAAGCTATTTTAAAGTAAAAAAGTTTAACTAAGATTTTAGTTAAACTTTTTTTATATATTCATAAATTTTCAAAATATTTTTGTTTTCTTTAACATCTTTGGAAATTCACATTATTTTTTTCATAGTTTTTTGTTACATTCTTTCTGGAATTTCTATTCAAAGAATTCACATCGCATCAGTACAAATTTCAGCAAAAGTTTTTACAAGCAGAATTCTTAAATTCTTTTTTTCTTGATTCTCTTCATTCAGAATATGACAAACATTATAAAAACTGTTAAACTTTTTTGTAATATTATAAATATAATTAGCCAAAATATGAGGATAACATTCTTTAGAAGTTTCAAGTAAAATTTCCTCATAATTCATCAAATCTTTTGCTAGTTCAAGTTCTTCTTTCTCTGAAAAATATGATATTTCGGAGATGTTTTTGCCAAACATCTCTAGATTTTTGAAATTTTCTAATATTTTTTTAGCTCTAACAACAGAATATTGAATATAAGGTCCTGAATTTCCTTCAAAACTCATAAATTCATCCCAATCAAAAATTATATCACTTTCTCTATTTTTCTTTAAATATCAATATTTTATAGCTCAAATTCAAACTATTTTTGAAATAGAATCAAGTTCTTCTCAAGTTATATCATCTCTTTTTTCTAAAATAATATTTTTTGCTCTAGTTTCAGCTTCGTCAAGCAAATCATCTAATTTTATTATTTTTCATTTTCTAGTTGACATTGCTCAATCTTTCAAAGAAATGAATCAGTAAAAAGAATGAACAAATTCACTTTTTCAAAGCCAATTAGCCATTTTTGAAATTTCACAAACTTGTTTTAAATGTAATTGTTGTCTCACATCAACTGCATAAAAAATTCTATCTGGATTCCAATTTTCAACTCTATATCTTACAGCAGCTAAATCAGAAGCTAAATATCAATGAGTTCAATCTCTTTTTTGCAAAATACAACTTGGAATTTTTGTTTCTTCTGAAAAAATTACACCAACAGAACCATCTTCATTTTTTGTTGCAATTCATTTTTCTACTAATTCTTTTACAACATCTTTCATCGAATATTTCAAATCTGGATAATTTTGCATTTTTGGCAAATTAATCCCCTCATAAAAACTTTCTCAAAGGTCATAATCGTATGATATTTTTAATCTTTCAAGCTGAATTCTCATAGCTTTTATAGATTCTTTTGTGAAACTTTCCCAAAGTTTTATAGATTCTGGCTTTCATTCTGAAAGAAGCTTAAATTCATTTCTAAATTCTTGTTCTAAGGTTTTATCTTTTTCAGCTTCAGAAGTAGCTTTAACATATAAATTAAACAAATGTTCTACTGCATTTTCTTTTAATTTTTCTTCATTTCACCAAAGCTTATAAGCAGTTATCAATTTACCAAAAATAATTCCCCAGTCTCAAATATGAGAATCTCAAATAACTTTGTATCAAAGTTTTTTTGATAAATTAACAATAAATTGTCATTGAAGAGCAGGACAAATATGACCTATATGAAGAGGTTTTCAAACATTTACTCAAACATAATCTACATAAATTGTTTTTGTCTTATTATCTTCTTGTAGAGACAAAAGATTTTTTGTCTCTACAAAATCTAAAAATTTCTTAGTAAAAAAATTTTTATTAACTTTTATGTTCAAATAAGGTCAAGCAATATCAACAGATTCAAGTAAATCTGGATTTTTTTCAAGCAAAAAATCTTTCATTTCTAATGCAATAATATTTGGATTTTTCTTTAATTCTTTAACAATTGTAAAAACTCCAAAAGCAAAATCTCAAAGCTCTTTTTTAGGAGGAATATCAAGTTTTATTTCAAGATTTTCTAAATTATATTTTTCTTTTATAGAATTTGCTAAAAAATCAGATATTTCTTGTTTCATAAGAATAATTTAATTAAAAAATAATTTTCTTGATTATATAAATCACTTACCAATTCGCAAGTTTTTATCATCTTGCTTTTCACTTTGTCATTTTTTTATTTTTTGAGTTTTTATTATCTGTATCTTTCTTTTTACTATAATATTTTTTCTTTTTACTATCTTTCTTATATTTTTCATCAAAATTTGCATATCAAAGAATTTTTGTTTTGGGAATTATTTCATTTTTATAAGACTCATCATTAATCTTTTCTGGATTTTTTAATAAACTTTCTGCTAAATCTTTTACTGAATTGCTAATTCTCTTGTTGGAACAATTATTAAAACTTTTAATTTTCTTTTAACTTTTCATTCTACAAGTCACTGTTCCAATCTTTGGTTATAAAGATTTTGTAAAATTGGTAAAGCAAAAGCAAGAGTTTTTCAACTTCAAGTTTGAGCTGAAGCTATAATATCTTTTCAAGAAATAGCAAATGGAATAACTTTTTTTGCACTTCTGTTGGAGAAACAAATTCTTGTTTTGCTAGTCCTTTTAATAATGGTGAAATTAATTTCAATTCTTCAAAAATCATTTTTTTGGAGGTTAATTTTTATTTAGATAAAGCATCTAATCTTTTCAAAACTGTTGGATGAGAATAGTGAAAAAATTCATAAGCTGGATGAGGTTGTAAATTACTAAGATTATTTCTAGAAAGCTTAATTAATGCATTTTTCAAATCATTTGCTGAATAAAATTCTTTTGCAAATGCATCAGCTTCATATTCATTTTTTCTTGATAAGATAGAGCTAATTGTTCAAAAAATTATAGAAATCGGAGTAAAAAGAATTCAAAAAGCAATTATTCAAACATGAAAACTTCAAGAATTTGCTCATAAAGCTTGTGAAATTATAGGATATTCTAAAGCTAATCACAAAATATAAAGCATAATTCCAGTTTGGATTATTGAAAAAGCTAACATTTGCAAAGTATGTTTTCTTTTGTAATGACCTATTTCGTGAGCCAAAACTGCTACTAATTCTGTAGTTGTTAAATCTTTAATTAATGTATCATACAAAACAATTCTTTTTTTCGGTCAAAGTCAAGAAAAATAAGCATTTGCTTTACTACTTCTTTTACTTCAATCAATTACAAAAATATTATCAATTTTGAATCAAACTTTTCCAGCAAAATTTTGTATCGCAGTTCTTAATTCTCATTCTTCCAAAGGAGTTTGTTTATTAAAAATTGGAACAATAATATTTGAATAAAACATCATCATAAAAATAGAAAAAAAAGTTATAACAAGCCAAGAATAAAACCAAAACATATTTCATGAAATATTATAAATCCAAATTATTGCTGAAAGCAAAATTCATCAAATTACTAAACTAAGAAAAAATCATTTAATTAAATCAAGAAAAAAAGTTTTTTTGTCACTTTTATTAAAACCAAATTTTTCTTCAATCACAAAAGTTGAATAATAAGAAAATGGTATATTAATAATAAAATTTACAATAATTATAAACAAGAAAAAATATAATGATTGCAAAAAACTGGAACTAGTTAAAGTTTTTACAAATTCATCAAAAGCTCAAATTCATCAAAAAACTAAAATAATTAAAATTATACTAAAAGAAAGTGTTGAAGTTAAGCTGTGAAATTTATGCTTTGTTTTCTCGTATTCCATAGACTTAGCATATTTTTCTTCATCATAAATTTCTTTTAATTCTTCTGGAATTGTACTTTTCCAATTTTTTGTATTTAAATAATCTAAAGTTTTACTAAATATAAATTCTCAAATATATAAAGCCAAAATTATATAAAAAATACTTTCTATCATTTTATAAAATTAATAATTAAAATTTTGTTTATTCTATAAATAAAATTTATTATTCAAAATTTATTTTACAAAATAAATTTTAGAGTTATATTTTAGAATGTTAATTTATTTTTTTATTTGTAAAATATGGGAAATTTATCAACAATTATCAAAGAAATAATTTATCAAAATGATTTTTTGGAAGATTGACTTTATAATAAATATATAAATACAACTTGATTGGCTCTTTTTATTATGCCAATTTTGAAACAAAAATTAGAAAAAGAAAATATTTCTCTTGATGCTGTTAAAATGGCTATTTCTAGAGAAGTAAAACTTTTAAAAGTTCCAAATAAAGAAGAAAAATTTAATATTAATAGTATTTTTGTGAAGAAATGAATAAATATTATGTTTATTGAAAATCCCTCAGATTATGTTAATGAAATAAATAGAATTAAAAAAGATAAATGGAAATATCTAACAAAAATAAGCTGAAATACCGAAGTTGTTTTAACCTTTGAGGATTATTACAAAAATATTATAGAAAAAGAATTAGCTTGAATTGAAATAAGAAAATATGAAAAAAATTTAGCATTAGTTTGAGTAAATGTTGCATGACAAGATATGATTGATAAACCTTGAATATTTTATAGAATATCAAAATGACTTTATTTTTATTGAATTGATGTAATTCAAACAATTCAGACTTGAAAAGAAATTTCAGTAGTTGTTAAAAAAGACGACTTAAAAGAAGCATTTGATGTTTTTTGCTCTATATAATGTTTTTATAAAAAAAAATGTAAAAAATTTGATTTTTTACATTTTTTTTATAAAATTGGTTGCGATGATAAAATCATCGGTTTATGTTTTACATAACCTTTATTTTTTAAAAATTTTGTCTTTATGATGAATTTAAATACAAAAGTAATTTCAAAAAGAGTTGTATCAGCTTTTGTTATAGCCGCTATTTTTGTTGGACTTAATGCAACTTGAGCATTATGAGGTTTTTGGAGAACTCTAGATAATCTCACTAGTAATGGTGTATCAAATCCTAATTCTTACGAATATGGTTATTGATATGGTGATTATGGCTTTGGATATGGTTATTGATATGGTTACGGTCAAAATTATGGTTATGGTAATTATACTAGTGCTACCTTACCAACAGGTAATCTTGCACATTCTGGAACTACAAATTGAGCTAATGTATCTTTAACTAATGGAACTACAGTTACTACATCTGACTGAAAAGCTTATTCTTCTATAACTACAGAAAGTACAACTTGAGGTTCAAGAGCATTAAAAATTGTTGCTAGAGATTCTAATGGTGCTGAAGTAAATACTGATTTATTATTTTCTAAACCAGTTTTAGTTAATTTTGGTCTTTCTGGTCAAAATATAACAGTAACAGTTAAACATAATTATTTGAATTCAGGTAATACTGGATATTATTGATTAACTACAGATGCAAATGCAACTTGTTCAAATTGAGCCGCAACTCCTGCTTATGCTGGAACAACTATAACTGATGGTAAAATATATACTTGTTCTGCATCTTCTTTTGTTGCTACTGTAGTAAAAATAGATACAAGTTGAAGTCCAGGAGGTAGAGGAGGTAGTTGATCTCCTACTAGCACTTGTTTAGATTCTCAATTAATTTGTAAAGAAATTTCTGGAGCTTATAAATTATTTAGAAAAGATTGAGTTTCATGTGTTAACGGAAATTTAGGAAAAACTTGTGAAATAATTGATAATGTAACTTGAGATACAGATAATTCTTCTGATAATACAGATTCTTCTGATAATACAGATTCTTCTGATAATACAGATTCTTCTGATAATACAGA
>JBBILU010000030.1:0-13169 GCA_037444775.1 Candidatus Altimarinota bacterium | reverse complement strand
ATGAAAATTAAAAAAAGTATAACGAAAAATTCTCGTTATACTTTTTAATAGTATTTTCTTAATTTAAAGCCTCTTCAACTTTTCAAACTAAATCCATTCATGGATTTAAAGTTTTAGCTCATTTTTTCCATTTAGCTGGACAAGCTGCACTTGGATTAGCTCTCATAAATTGTAAAGATTCTATTTTTCTGATAAGCTCTTCAGAATTTCTTCCTTGAGCTCAAGAAGTAACTTCTATTCATCTTAAAATTCAATCTGGATCTACAATAAAAGTTCATCTTCATGCTAGGTGACTTTTGGTGTTAAGAATATTATATAAATCTGCAATTTCTCAATTGTGATCTGCTAACATTTTGTATGGAAAATTTTTTAATAATCCTTCAGCTTTTACCCAACCTTTGTGAGTAAAAATTGTATCAGTTGAAACAGGTAACATTTCAACTCACATTTCATCAAATTGTTTTTTAGCATCTGCAATATCTTTTAATTCTGTTGGACAAACAAATGTAAAATCAGCAGGATAATAAAACAAAACATACCATTTTCCTTTTAGGTCATTACTTCAAGTTGTTCAATCTGTGTCTTTTCCAGCATCATAATAAGGCATTTCCCAAACAGGAGCTAGGGTATCAATTTTTGCCAAACTTGGCATTTCATCTAAATCGTACATAATTAATTTTTTTAAAAAATAAACTATACGAGAATTATTCTCATATAGTTGCATTTTAGTAAAAATTTATAATTAGTCAAAACTTTTTACTTAAAAAACTTTCCTTTCTTTCCTCTAAGGAGATGGTAGGATTAGGTCTAGAATCATTTTTTTATTTTTTCAATTTCATCTATAGTTTCTTTAAAAGTATCAAATTTTTCAGTGAGTTTAGAATAGATAATTCAAAGACTATATTTACTGCAAGATCTAGCTCTATTAAATCATTTATCAATCATTAAATCTGTAATAAAAGCACTTTCAGACATTGATTTAGATTCTATTATTACTAAATCCTTTAAATCAACTTTTTCTTTTCATTTATTTCTTAAATCAGAAACTTTTATATCAAAATCTATCGTAACCCTTTCTGAAGAATCTTTTGAAACTAAAGTTATTCTCTTATATTTTGTTTTTATTGATGGAAAAATTTGAGGAACTTCATCAAGAGGGTAAAAACTCTTATAAACTCACTCAAAGAATCTTGTTTTTCATTTCGTCATTATTCAATGTTCAGTTACTGGAAATTCATATCTAAATTTTCTAGTAACTCAACCTTTTTTTTGTTTGAATTCAAAAAAAGCCAAATCAGAATCTTCATAAAGTCTAGTTCTAACTTTTATTCTATTTTTCTTTCTAGATTGATGATCATTATAAAATTTATAATCTTCTGTATCCATATAAATATTATCATATGAAAAAATCTTTTTTTCTCATATTTGAAGAATATAAAACTTTTCTTTTAATTCAGTTATAATTTCTTTTAATTGAAATTTTGTTAGTAGATATTTTTTATCCATTCTATCTAATAAACTAGCATAAGCATTTAATTGCTCCAAGTTTATGGTGCTAAAAACTTCTAACTCTTTTGATATAATGTCTTTCATATAATTATGATTAAATAAATATTACATAATAATATTAGCATAAATTTTTTTATTTTTCAAAAAAAACAACAACTTTTTTTAAAAAAAGTTGTTGTTAAAAAAAAATCAATATTTATGGTACTCCCAGCAGGACTCGAACCCACGCAAACCAAGGTCCGCGGCCTTGTGCTCTTCCTCTGAGCTATGGGAGCTTTAGAAAGTGTTTATATATTACGAAAAAAAATTTTTTTTCAAGTTTATTAAAAATTTTGTATTTTTTAATAAACTATGTTATTATGAAGAAGTCTTAATTAATTCTTAATTTCACATATATGATTTTTTTATGGATAACAATAACTACTATTTTCTTACTTATTTTCTCATTTTATATATTTATTCTTAATTTTGAAAAAAAGATAAAAAAATTGGAATATAAAATAAAACTACATTTTCTTGAAAGAAGTTGATTGATACCATCTATTTTTGAAGTTTCTAAAGATTTTATAACTAAGCATGATGAAGTTTTTAAAGAGATTTTAAAACTTAGAAAAATAGAATTCTCTGAAGAAATAAATGAAGTAGAATTTTTTAGATTATTAGAAACAAAAAAACAAATACATCATGAATTAAACTTTATTTTTAAAATTTGTAATAAACATCCAAAATTAATAAAAGAAGGGAAATTCATATACTTAAGAGAATTAATAATTAATAAAAGCTCAGAAATATGAAATTCACTGGATTCATATAAGTTAGAATTAAAAAAGTTTAATAAATTCATTGATATGAAAAATATGACAATTATTTGATTTTTACTCCCTATAGAAAAAAGAGTTTTGATATAAAAACTCTTTTTTTAATTTTGATTTTTTGTGAAAAATTTTGGTTAAGGCTTTGAAGTGTATTTTTAGCTAATTTTTTTTCTTTTTATCATAAATATTAGAATTGACAATAACATTGCTAGAAAAAATATAAAAAATGCTTCAGGTCAAGTATTTGGTAATTTTTCTACTTTTTCAGCTGTTTTTTCTATGGAATTTTCATTATCTAGTTTTACTATTGTTCAAGCTAAACTTCATGAAGCATCACTTCCAGAATTTAATTCAATATTTTTTTCTACTGCAGAATTTAATTCAATATTTTTTTCAGAAACTGGAACAGTTAAATTTTCTTTTGTTGGAACAATGAATTTTGAAGCTCAATATACTCAAGATTCAATATTTTTTCCACTTTCAGAAGTTAGTGTAACTACTGTTAAATCATATTCTGTATTATATTCTAAATTATCTTTTAATTTTAGAACTACAATATCAGAAGAAACTTGTTTAGAATCAACTTGTATTTCTTTAGAATCTTTTTTAGAAATTATTTTGAAAACTGAATTTCAATCCTTACTAACAGGTAAGTTAAATTTTATTTGTAATTCATTTATTGAATTAACTTTTATATTTTCTAATCTAAGTGCATCATTTCAACTATTTCCAGTTCAATTTGATGTTGTAAAACTTGTTTCTGTTGTTTTAGAAAATTCTTCAGCATCTTCATTAACAGCAGAAATTTGTACAAAATACTTAGTATTTGGTTTTAATGAATTTAATGTAGTTCAAGTTCAGTCAATTATATCATTTCATTCAAACTCATATTTTCAATCTGTTGAAGATTTTGTTCAATAATAAATATAATATCATAAAGCTCAATCAATTTTTTCCCAATTCACTTCAAGTGAATTTGTTGTTGCTTTTTTCAATTCTGGAGCTTTCGTGAAAGAATTTCCTGCGAAAACACTTAATCAAAAAATAAATAAAAAGCTTAGTAAAGCTATAATTCTCAAAGTTTTTTTCATAAAACAAGATTATTTAATAATAAAATATTTGAAATTCCTTTTTTTTAAATATATTGGAACGGACTTATTCTATATATTTTTTAGTTTTTTACAAAATTTTTTTATGAAAAAGTTAGTAAACGGGGCCTTTACATTGATTGAATTATTAGTTGTAATAACAATTGTCGGAATTGTACTTTTTGCATCTTCAAGGATAAACTTCAACCAAATAAGTGACTCTCAAAAAGCAAAGATTTTTACAAATAAAATTGTTTCAAATATAGAAACTGTGAGGAATAATTCATTGATTTGAAGATGAGTTTGAACTAAGTTAGAACAAGCTAAAAATTGGAAAGTTGAAATGCTTGTTTGAGACTCTTGAAATTTATCAACTTTTTATTCAACTTGAGTTTATATTAAAGAAAATAATTTAAGTTTTGATTTTGAAAATTTTGCTAAAATAGAATCTATAGATTGTCTAAAGTTAGATAACTCTGTAGTTGAAAATATAAATTCATGAAGTTGAAAAATAATTTTTACATGAGGTAATTTTGCTTTTAGCTGAGGAACAAATTGTTATACTTCAAAAAAAATGAAACTAAATATAAAATTTAAAGATGATATTCAAACTATAGAAATAAATTCAGTAAATTGATTAATTACAAAAAGTTTTTAATTTTTTGAATTCAAAAAATAAAAATAAAAAGTAAATAAATAAAATAATAGATGAATAAATAATTAAATCTAAATAAAGTCAAATTGAAAAACTATTTAAAATATATTCAAATAAAAAGTAAATTATAGAAGATAAAAAAATTAATTTGCTTACAAATATAATTGGAATTTTGAAAGGATAAATTTTTCTAGAGAAATAATAAGTGCTAAAAAATAATATTATTTGGCTTATTAATGTTATAATTCAAGAACCTATAAAAGAATAATGAGGAATTATCAAAATATTTCAAATAATATTAAAAATAGTTATAAAAATATTTATTTTTAGCATAATACTTTGTTTTTCTGCTCAGATAAAAACATAAATAAAAAGCGAAGAAATAAAATAAAAAACTACTATAAGTAACACTATAAAAAATGCATCAACAGAATTATAGTTATTAAAAGAATTTATTGGATTTAAATAGGAATCATTAGCTATTATTCTGATAATATGTTCTGAAAAAAGAGTTCAAATTGTGAAAAGCAAGATTCAAAAAGAAAAAAGAACTTTAAAAGAAATATTTAATAATTTATCAATTTCTAAATTATTTTTTACAGATTTATTTTTGAATAAAAAACTTAATCTTGGTAAAATTGAATTCAAATAAAATACTCAAACAACCATAAGAACTTCAACTATTTTCATAGGTAAACTATATAATGCAATGCTTAAATTAGCCAAATTCTCAGGCTCAATAATTGAAATTATTATAACATCAACTTTGAAATAAACCATACTTAAAAAAAGTGCTATTCAATAAGGCAAAGAAATTTTGAAAATATGTTTTATATATTTATAATCAAATAAAAATTTTATAGAACATATTTTTTTTGCATACAAAAAATTGAGAAAAGTATTTACTATAATTCAGATAGTTCAAGCTATGAAAATCCAAATAAAAGGTATTTCTAAAGAGTTTGGACTTTTAAAAAATAAATAAACTATACAAATTATTATTCATAAATTTACTAATTTTCAGGCAACAACTGAAAATAAAGAGAATTCCATCTTTAGTTCGGATTGCATAAGTGCTAAAATGCTAGAATTTAGAAGGGAAAAAATAGTAAAAATAGAAGCTATAAATATAACTATTAATTGTAACTTAGAAGAATACGAAGGAATAAAATAAGCTATTATCAAAGCTAAAAAAGTTATTATAATTCATAAAAATAATCTCAAAGTCAAGACATTTCAAACTATTTTTTCTTTGTTTTCTTTTCAAGCTGAAATTTCTCTGACCATTATTGTATAAAGTCATAAATCAGCCAAAAAAGCAAAAATTCACAAATAATTATAAATTTTAGAATAAATTCAAAAAAGTTCTTGACTTAAATAATTTGTCAAAATACTTATAAGAAAAATAGAAATTATGGCAGTAGAAATTTTTGAAAAAATTTGAGCAATTGTGTTACTTGCAACCTTTTTTAACATAAATTTTTTATAGTAAATTGTAAAAATTTCAAGAAATATATTTGTAAATAATTTTTTTGCAAAAAAATAAGTTTTTTTGTATATAATGAAGTTAAAAAAATCTCTTTTTTTGACTTTTTACAAAATGTTATATAATGAAAAATAAATAAAAATACTCTTATTTAAAGAATATAAAAAGAAAAATGAAAAACAAAATTTTTGAAATAGCTGTGGATAAAAATAATGAAAAATGACCTTGAGTCTTTGAGCATATTTTGATTATTCTACATAAAGCATACGAAGATTATAATAGAAAATTTTTTAAAAAGAAAGAAATTCAGAATTCTTTTTCTTTAGAAATATCAAAAATTTGAAATAAAATTAGATTTTTTATCGTATCACCTCCAAAATATGCAAATTTCTTAAAAAATCAAATTTATGCACACTATTCAGATGTAGAAATTTTTGAAATTTCAGATTATATGGATAAGGTTCCAGTAGAGAAAATAATTGTTTGACAAATTGGGTTATCTAAACATTTTTTATATTCAATAAAAACTTTTACAGAACTTCAATGAGATTCTAGCAATGATACGATAGATCCATATTCATCAATTACATCATCCCTTTGAAGAATTTGAAATTATAGTTTAAATTCTATTCAAATAAATTTTAACCCTATAGAGAATAATTTTCGGAAAAAATGAGTAAATAAAAAAGTAAAAATACTTACATCAAATTATCCAAGTTTTTTAAAAAATATTTTACTTGATCCTAAGTTTGTGTACATAAAAATTTTTTTCTTACCTATAATTTTTATGTACAATTTATTTTGATTAATATTTTCTAATAATGAAAAAAATGAGGCTGAAGAAAAAGAACATAATGATGAGAAAGAAAAAAAAGTAGAAAAAGATTTATCTATAGATGACAAAAAACTTGAAGAAATGCCATTGAAATTTATAAATAAAATATCTTCTCCAGGATTTAAAGTTAGTATAAATGTTATTCATGCTTGAGATGATATAATGGAATGAAAAATGTCTATTAAAGAGATTGCATCTACACTCTGAGTTTTTGCTAATTTTTCTTGAAATTCTTTTAGAATGAAAAAAATTTCAAATGATGAGGAAATTGTAAATATTGTAAAAACTAGAAAGATTAATGAAAAATATGGTTTTGTTTTAAATGCTAGTGAGTTATCGGGTCTTGTACATTTACCAACTAATTATGTGAAAACCCCACAAATAAATTGGGTTATTGCAAAATCTTTTGAGCCTCCATGAAATTTGCCAATTTTGTGTACAAATGAAAATTTGACACCTATTTGAAAAACTAATTTCAGATGAACAAATATTGATTTTTGAATATTGCCAAGTGACAGAAGAAGACATATGTACATAGTTTGAAAAACTTGAATGTGAAAATCTACTTTACTTGAAAATATGATTATAGATGATATTTTTAAATGAAGAGGAGTTGCTGTTATAGATCCTCATTGAGATTTGGCAGAATGAATAATTTGACATATTCCTAGTCATAGGACAAATCAAACTATAATTTTTGATCCAAGTGATACAAATTGGCCTATAGCTTTTAATATGCTTGATTGAGTAAAGCCTGAACATAAATCTTTTGTTGCTTCTTGACTCGTTTGAATTTTTAAGAAAATATTTTGAGAATCTTGGTGACCAAGACTTGAGCATACTTTGAGAAACATAATTTTAGCACTTTTAGAATATCCTTGAAGTACATTAATTTCTATTCCATTGATGTTAACAAGTGAAACTTTTAGGCACAAAGTTGTAAATAAATTAAAAGATCCAGTTGTAAAAAATTTTTGGACTCAGGAATTTGCAAAAATGTCCCCGACCCAAAAAATAGAAGCTGCTTGACCTATTTTAAATAAAGTTTGACAATTTCTTAGTTCAACTATTTTGAGAAATGTTTTATGACAAAATAAAAATTCTTTCTCAGTTAGGTGGGCAATGGACAATAAAAGAATCATAATAATAAATCTTTCTAAGTGAAAGATTTGAGAAGATGCATCGGCTTTGCTTTGAGCAATGATGGTTACAAAATTTCAAATGGATGCTATGAGTAGGGCAGATATTTTAGAAAAAGATAGGAGTGATTTCTATTTATATGTAGATGAATTTCAGAATTTTGCTACAGATAGTTTTGCCACAATTTTATCAGAAGCTCGTAAATATAAGTTGAATTTGGTTATGGCAAATCAATATATTGAACAAATGACTGAGGATGTGAGATGAGCTGTTTTTTGAAATGTTTGAAGTTTGATTTCATTTCAAGTGTGAATAAATGATGCAAAATTATTGAAAGAAGTTTTTTCTAATGATATTAAAGAAGAAGATTTAATGAACTTAAAAAAATATAATATTTATTCAAAAATTCTTGTAGATTGAATGCCTACCAATGTTTTTTCTGCTTCTACATTTTTTCCAAAAGAAAAAGATGAAATTTTATTTAAAGAAAGATATTCTAAAATATTAGCTGTAAGTAGAGAAAAATATTGTAAATCTAGATCTAGTGTAGAAGCAAAAATTAATTCAACTTTAGATGAAGTTGAGAGAGAAGAAAAAGATTTTGAAAAAAAGAAAGAAGATTTCAAAAAGAAAAAAGAAGCTGAGAAAAAAGCTAAAAACTAAATTTTTTTATATTGATAATATTTTAAATTAAAAATAAATCTTAATAACAAATAAAGTATGTTAAATAAGTTAATGATTTTGTGAGCAAAATTTATGAAAAAGTACACAAATTTTATGGTAAAACCATGAAATTTTGTAGAAAATATTTTAGAAAAAAATAAAAAAGTTATAATAATTTTTGGTCATCCCTTATGTGTTCCTTGCCAGAAAGTTATGCTATATCTTCCTATTGTAATGTTTAAAGTTTCAAGAAAATGATACAAATTGAGGTTTTGTAATGTGAAAGAAAATTGTGAACTCTGTAAAGAAATTTGACTTAAAAAAACACCAGTTTTACATATTTATGAAAATGGTGTTTTAAAACAAGAAATAGAAGATGATTCTGAAATAATGAATTTTTTATGAATTTAAAAAAATAAATGTACAAATTAATTTGTACATTTATTTTAGTAAGGATTTTTAGTTTTACTAGCCCATTTATGGAAAATTCTAACTACATATCAAATATTATACATCATTAAATCAACAACTTTAGAGTATTTATCTCTTTGTTCTTGTATGTATTTTTTACTTTCATCTTTTCTTACTTCTATTTTATTTGTTTCAAGTATTCTATAAGCAACTTGTGTTCTTACATACAATTTTTTCTTAACTAAAGCTAAACAAGAATTACTGTCTGTAAAATATGATTTTACATCATCAATTGGAATTCATTCTTTATAACAAGTCAATGCTTCTCAAAGTATAGATTTTTTTTCTCATCAATTACATAAATCATAATACTTTTTATAAAATACTCAATTTATTCATAATATTTTTTGAATTTCATCGGTTCATTTTATATAAGGCTCTTTTCTTTGTTCTCAGAAATAATAATTTTTGCTTTCATATAGGGAAACTAAATAATCATCAGCTTGTTTGTCAAGTTCTTTGAATTTTTTATCTAAAATTATATTGTATAAAACATTTTTTGGTTCAGAAGAAATACAAATAAAATCTTCTGTACTATGAGGACTTCAATTTTTATTTTCTTCCATACATTGGTCAAAATCTGATTTATAAGAACAAGAAAGCTCTTCTGCATTTGCAAAAGAGAAAGATAAAAGTGATATTATAAGTAAAAAAATTTTTTTCATAAAACAATAATTAGTGTACAAAGAGCTTTGATTTCTACTTCTTTTTAAAAACTGTAAAAATTTTAACCATTCATTTTCCAAACAAATCATAAGATTTTGCAAATAATCATTTAGACTTTTTTGTAATTTCTTTTCAAGTTTTAGTTTGACTAAGTCAAAAAATAGAAGCTATTGCAGAACCTATTATTATTCAAGTTACCAATTTATCTACTTTTTTTATGTGATCTTTTTTCTTTCAAAACATTTTTATAATATTTAGTAATTAAAATTTTTCTCATATTCTGTTTATTTTTATATTTTGAGTTGAAATATGTAATTTTGGAATTGTAATAATTAACAAATTATTTTCCATAACTGCCTTTATTTTATCAAAATCTAAATTTTCTGGTAAAATAATATTTCTAGAAAATTTTCACCGATAACATTCACTATTTCTTAATACACTATCTTCAGAGTAAAAAATATCAGGTTTTTTTCTTTCTCAAGAGATTATTAATTTAGATTTATTCAAAGTTATATCTATTTCATCAAGTTCAAGTCAGGCAATTGGAGCTAAAATTACTAAAGAACTAGATGTTTCAATTATATCAAGAGCAATTTGTCATTCATTTTCTTCATCTAGGACATCTTTTTCTAGCTCTATATCAAGAACTTTTTCGTCATTTTTTCAAATTCAAAACATTTTTAGCATAAATATTTTTTTAAGAAATAATTTTTATGACAAAAGAATACTTTTTTTTTGTAAAAAAACAAGAAAAATGATAAAATTTAAATTAGTTTATTTGTAAATTATAAAAATGTCAAAATTACAAGAAAAAATAAATATCTTGAAAGAAAAACTTTTTAAAAAAGAGATTTTAAAAAAGCAAAATTATTCTTTAAAAATTTCAACTAAAGATAAAATTACTTTTTTGGAACAGTTAGCTAATTTGCTTAACTCTTGAATTCCAATAACAAATTCTTTAAAAATTTTGATTTATCAAACAAAAAAGAAAAATATAAAAATTATTATAGAGGATATTTTAGAAAAAGTTAATAAATGAGTTTTTTTTAAAGAATGTGTAAAAAATTATCAAAAAATTTTTAATCAATTTGATATTTCTATTATAAATATGTGAGAAGTAACTGGTCAATTATGAGAAGCTATTGAGACAATTAAAGAAAAAGAAGAAAAAAATAAAGAAATTAAATGAAAAATAATTTGAGCACTTATTTATCCTAGTGTGATTATATCTCTTGCTATTTGAATGATAATAGTTTTTATGGTTTTTGTTATTCCAAAAATAACAGATATGTATAAAGATGCTAAAGTGAATTTGCCTTCTTTGACTCAAAATGTTATTTCTATTTCGGACTTTTTACAAAAAAATTATATTGTATTAATTTGTTTTCTATTACTATTTATTTTTCTTGTTTCAGTCTTTAAAAAACATAAAAAGACAAAAATTTATTGGGATAAATTTGTTTTAACTATTCCTCTTTTTTGAAATTTGATTAAAAGAAAAATTTTATCACTTTTTACATCATCTCTTTGAACATTGCTTAGTAGATGAGTTATGATAAATGATGCTTTACTTATTAGTGCTGGAGCTTTGGAAAATGATTATTATGAGAAAAAAATTAAAGAAATTACAAAAGAAATTCAGGCATGAAAAAGTCTTAGTGAACTTATGTGAATAAATGAAATTTCTCTTTGAAAAGAAAATTTTTATTTTCCAATTGAGCTTTCTAGTGTTGTTAAAATTTGAGAACAAACATGAAAAATGCCTAAGCTTTTATTAAAACTTAGTCAAAAATTTAACAAAGAAATTGATAATATTGTTAAAAATTTATCTACTGCAATTGAACCAATAGTGATAGTTTTTGTTTGAATTATAGTTTGAACTATAATTATGGCCATAATGCTACCTTTCTTTAATATGGTAAATGTTATTTAAATTATGGGATTTTTTAAAGGTTCTCAAACTTTTCTTGGATATTTTTTGTGAGTTTTTTCAAGTTTTTCTATAAAAACAAAAACTCTTTTTTGTCAATCTATTTCATAATTTTTTACTTTCATAATTTTCGCATTTAGTCTTGTTAATGCTTTTTTAATTGATTTTAATTCTTCTTTATCTTCAAGTTTGTAAGCTATAAAAATTCATCAAACTTTTAATAAAGGAATAGCATATTCAAGCAAAGTTGGAAAGTATGCAGTTGCTCTACTTACAACATAATCAAAACTTTCTCTATAATCTAGATTTTGTCAAATATCTTCAGCTCTTCAAGAAATAGTTTTTACATTTTCTAAATCTAATTTTTCAGTAAATTCATCAATTGCTTTTAATTTTTTTGCAACAGAATCTATTCAAAAAAAATTAACTCATTTATTTATTATGGCTAGAGGAATCATAGGAAAACCTCACCCTGTTCCCAAATCAGCTATTTTAGAATTTTCTTCAAAATCAATGAAAATATTTAACATAATTGAATCAACAAAATGTTTTTCTATAATTCAATTATCATCTCTGATTGCAGATAAATTTATTTGTGAATTTTTTTCTTTAAATATTTCCAAAAATTGGTCTAACTTTTCTAACTCATTTTTTTCTAATTCTATATCGTATTTTTTAAAAATTTCTTGCATAAAAAAATATTTATTTAATAATATTAATATATTATCTAAAAATAGAAAAATACAAACTTTTTTATTTGAAAAACTAAATATTGTTTATATACTGTATTAAATATTTTTTGTTTTAAAAAATTATGCTTCAAACAAAACTAGATAAAAATCTTTTGAGAACTACAGATAATTATATAAAAGCTTTAGAAAAAGCAGGTTTTACGAAAGTTGAAGATTTGATAAATCATTTTCCGAGAGATTATGAAGATAGAACGAATGTACTTGATAATTTTTCTTTGCTTAATATAAAAGAAAAAAATACAGTTTTAGTTACTTTGGTTTCTTTAGAAAATCAAAAAACTACTAATAATAAAATGCTTACAAAAGCTGTTTTTGAAGACAAAAATTCTTTTATGAGTGAATGAATTTGGTTTAATCAAAAATTTCTTGCTTCAAAGCTTGTTAACTTTAAATGAAGAAAGCTTATAATTTCAGGAAAAGTAAAATATGCTTTTTGAAAAATTACTTTTCAAAGTCCAGAGGTAGAGACAGATTTGTCAAAAGTTTCTTGAGAAATAGTGCCTATTTATTCAGATATTAATTATATTCCATGAACTTGGATTTTTTCAAAAATGGATTTATTAAAAAAGTTTATAAGCTCTCACCACCCTAAACTCACACAACCTCACCCTACCCTCTCCTTAGAGGAGAGGGGGAGCTCAAATTTAGCAAAAACTATTGCTCCTTTTTCCTCTGAATCAGTAGACACTTTACCTGAAAATATTATAAAAAAGTATAATTTTATAAGTAGGGAAGAGGCAATTCATAAAATTCATTTTCCTAAAAATAAACTTGATATAGAACAAGCTAAATATAGGCTTTGATATGAGGAATTATTTGATATAAATTACAAAGCAATTTCAGCTAAATATGAAAGTTTTTGAAAATCAGAAGGGAAAAGTATTTCTATAAAAATGAATCCAGAGTTTGTAAAAGAAATTTTAGCTAAACTTCCTTTTTCTCTTACTAATAATCAAAAAATAGTTTTATTTCAAGTTCTTAAAGATATGGAAAAAACTCATTCTATGCAAAGACTTTTAGAGTGAGATGTTTGAACTTGAAAAACTGTTGTTGCTCAAGTTGTAGCTATTCATGCGATAAAAGAATCAACTCTTAGCTCTCACCCCCTACCTCCTCTTCTTTCGGAGGAGAGGGAGAAAGAGCCCTCACCCCAACC
>JBBILU010000029.1:0-13285 GCA_037444775.1 Candidatus Altimarinota bacterium | reverse complement strand
TATAAGCAAAGAAGAAGCCTTTTAATATAGTTAGTTTTAGATTTATATCAATAAGTCATAATTGCTTTTTTTTCAATTTTTCTTATATTTGGGACATATTATATCAAATAAATTAATAAAAAATGTTTTTTAAAAATCATTGAATTCTTTGACAAAATGCAAGAAATTTGAAGTATATTAAGTGATTTAACACAAATCTTTCAAAAAAAATTGCAGATTCAAAAATAAAAACAAAAGAACTTTTGTCTATCAAATGAGTTTTTGTTCCAGAAACAATTTTGATTATTTCCAAACATGAAGATATTGATTTAGAAATAATAAAAAAGTTACCAGTTCCATTTGTTATAAAACCAAATTCTTGATTTGGATGAAAGGGAATTATAGTCATAGAATCAAAAACTTGAGAAGAATTTATTTCAAAGTCTTGAAAAAAATATGATATAAAAAGTTTAAGGAGACATTTTTTAAATATTTTAGACTGATTTTTTTCTCTTTCAGGTTCTAGAGATAAAGTTCTTATAGAAAAAAAAGTAGAATTAGATAAAAAAGTTGAATTATTATGAAAATATTGACTTCCTGATATTCGTGTTGTAGTTTTCAATATGGTTCCTGTAATAGCAATGATGAGAATTCCTACAGAAAAATCTGATGGAAAATCAAATTTACATGCTTGAGCTTGTTGAGTTGGAATTGATATTTGAACAGGAAAGTTAACTTATATGACAATGTATTCAAAAATCATCAAATCAATTCCTTGAATTTGAGATATTAGATGAATGATTTTGCCTCATTGGGAAGAAGTTCTCAACTTAGCTGTAAAAACTCAGAAAGTTACAAATATTTGATATTTATGATGTGATATTGTTCTTGATGCAGAAAAATGACCTTTACTTATGGAAATAAATCTTAGACCTTGACTTGAAGTCCAAGTTGCAAATATGGCTAAGTTAAAAGATAGATTGGATAAAGTTGAATGAGTTTATGTTAATTCAGTAGAAAAATGAGTTAGACTTTGAAGAGATTTATTTTCTTGAGACATAGAAGATAAAATCAAAGATATTTCTTGAAAAAATATTATTTGAGATAGAGAATATGTTTTGATAAATTATTTATGAAAAACTTTTAAAGAAGTTGCAAAAGTAAAAAATCATCATTTAATGAGTAGTTTGTCATATAATTTTTTTACAAATATTCTTTGAATAACTGAAGAAAATTTAATAAAAAATTCTATAAAATTAAATATAGAAATTTTATGAGAGAAAAAAGAAGTAAAATTTATTGTAAAAAAAGACTTAGAAAATAGTATTATTTTGTGATTGAATTCATTAAAGTGATTTCTTTATGATCCATTTAAGTATAAAAAATGAGAATTACCTTTTTGATGAAATATAGATTTGAAGAAAAATATAAATATTGCATTAAATAAAAATTATGACAAAATTATAAAAAATATAGATTATATTTTTGCTTCTGTAGAGAAAAAATTATTAATTTTGAAACATATTACTCCGATTAATTTAAAAAAAGAAGAAGAAATTTTTGTTTTAAATAAATGAAATTATAATCCAAAGTTTATTTATGGTGAAAACAATCTGGATTTTATAAATCTAGAAAAAGTAATTTCATTAGTTGAAATTCCAGATATTCCTCTTTGAAAAATTTATGAAAGAAAAAAGCTAGAAATTATAAATAAAATAAATTTTCTGAAAGCTTTTTATAGCTGAAAAACAAAACTTATGCAAAAATATTCTGAATTAATTTATTGATGAATTTCAAATAAAAATTTAGAATATGCTAGGAAAATATTACCAGAAAAAAAATTAGTTAGCAGTGTAAATGAAGAGTTTTTAACTTTTGATGAAATCAAAGAATTTGTTGATAAAATTAATAAAATATATGATATTAAGGTTTCTTTAAAATTATCAAATCAATTAGCTAGATTTTCAATGAAATGAAGCACTTTAAACATAATCCCAAATTTTTTAGTTAGAAAAAATGAAATAAGATGAATTCTTGCTCACGAAATAGAATCTCATTATTTGAGAAAAATAAATTGAGAAAAATTGCCATATTTTATATTTTCTACTTGAACTGCAAATTATTTAGAAATAGATGAATGAATAGCTATTTATAATCAAAATAAATTTATAAATAATTCTAATGCAAAATATTATTCTATTTTTGAGAAATATTTTTTTACAAATTATGCTTTAACAAATTCACATAGCAAGTTAATAAAATTAATGTCAGATTATTACTTAGAAAATTATAAAAAGGTTTTTTATGCAATTAACAGAATAAAAAGATGATTTCCATCTTTTGCCGAAGAATGAGCTTTTATGAAAGATGTAGTTTATTTAAACGGTTTTGTAAAAGTAAAAGATTTTTTGGAATGATGATGAGATATAAAAGAATTATATATTTGAAAAGTTTCTTTGGAAGATTTAGAAGAAATTAAAAATTCATATTTTATGAAATTAGATTTTGAAAATTTAAAAGTTCCAGAATAATAAGGTAAACCTCACCATACCCTCTCCTTTGAAGGAGAGGAATAACACAAGTTATCAGTATTAGAAAAAGAGGATAAAAAGCTGAAGTTCAGTAAAAAATTTTTAATTAATTTTAATGCTTTAAATCCTCTCCTCCAAAGGAGAGGGTAGGGTGAGGTTCTATTTTTTAACCACAAAAAAAATGAATGAAGAAGAAAATTTAACTCCATGAATGCAACAATATTATGAAATAAAAAAGGATTACTCAGATTCTATTTTATTTTTTAGAATGTGAGATTTTTATGAAATGTTTGGAAGTGATGCTGAAATTGCTCATAAAGTTCTTTGAATTGCGATTACTTCAAGAAATAAAAATGCTGCAAATCCAATTCCACTTGCTTGAATTCCTTTTCATTCAAAAGAGAAATATTTACCAATTTTGGTAAATGCTTGATACAAAGTTGCAATTGCTGAACAAGTTAGTGATCCAAAATTAAAATGAATTGTGAAAAGGGAAGTATTAAGAGTTGTAACCCCTTCAACTTTGTCTTTGGAATGAGAAAGTTATGAATCTGCAAATTCTTTAAATTATATAGTTTCTATTTTTTCTGAAAAATGAAAATATTGATTAAGTATTTTAGAATTAAATTCATCAAAATGGCTGACTTGAGAATTTGAAAATTTTGAGAAATTAAAATGAGAACTATACAAAATTTCTCCTAAAGAAGTTATTTTGTGAAAAGAATTGTTTTGTGATGATAAATTAAAAAATATTTTAGTAAAAAAATATTCTTTAAATATTTTTTATTTTGAAATGAAAAAAGACTCAAAAGAGCTTTTAAAAGAACATTTTTGAGTTAGAAATCTTGAATGTTTTGGAATTGAAAAAAGAATTCTTGCAACAAAGGCAAGTTCTCAGCTATTAGAATATTTGCAGAATAATCAAAAAACTGATTTGACTTTTTTGAAAAGTCTTAGTTTTGATTCTTTTTCAACTTATATGGATTTAGATGAAGCAACCATAAAAAGTCTTGATTTAATTTATAATTTTTCAACAAATTCAAGCAAACTTTGAACTTTATTTTGAGTTCTGAATGATACAAAAACAGCAATGTGATACAGGTTTTTGAAAGAGCAAATTATAAAACCCTTACAAAATATTAACGAAATAAATAAAAGATATGAATTTATAGATGAATTTGTAAAAAATCCTATTTTGCTTGAAAAGGTTCAATTAAAGCTAAAAACTATAAATGATATAGATGCAATTTTAAATAGACTTGCGATAAATAGATGTTTGCCAAGAGATTTGATTAATTTGAAAAAATCTTTAATATCTGTTGTGGAGATTTATGAAATCATAAATGAATCTCAAAATGAAGTTTTGAAAAGTTTTATTAATTAATCCAGAGTTACCCCCTACCACCTAAAATAGGGGAAAGAACAGTTTATCTTTTTTTTCATCCCCTATTTTAGGGGATTATAGGGGTAATTGTTGATAGTTTTGAAAAGTTTTATTAATTAACTAAAAATATGCTAGATTTAACACAAAAATATGAAGCAATTTCATATACTTGAAAAATTTGAACTTTTTTATTAGTTTTTAAACAATTTACCTATGCTTTTTGAAAGAAAAAAATATTTAAAGGAAATACAGAAGTATTTAGAAAATAAAAATGCTTTGATTTTAGTTTGAGCTAGACAAGTTTGAAAAAGTTCTATTTTGAAAATGTTGATTGATAAAAAATATGTAAATAATGAAATTTTTATTTCTTGAGATGAATTATATTTAGAAAAATTTTCTCCAGTTAGTTTTTATGAATATTTAGATTTTAGATTTAATTTAGATTTAAAAGAAACTTTGATTATTGATGAGGCTCAAAAAATAGAAAATATTTGAATTTTAATAAAATATATTGTTGATAAAAATAAAGAAAAAAATCTAAACTTAAAAGTTATATTATCTTGAAGTTGAAGTCTGGAAATATTTAGATGAATTACAGATAGTTTGATTTGAAGATATGATTTAATAAAAGTAAATACTTTTTCATTTGAAGAATTTTTAGAATTTAATTGAATAAATATAACAAAAATATTTTTAGAAAATATTTCAGAACCTATTTTAAAAGAAATTCAAAAATATTTTGAAATTTATAAAACTTTCTGAGGTTATCCAGAGGTTATTAAAGCAAAAACTATTGATGAAAAAAAAATAATTTTCAAAAATATTTATACTGATTATTTATATAAAGATATTTGATTTTTACTTAAAGAAGATGAAAGTATTTATTTTGAAAAATTCTTGAAACTTTTTGTTACAAAAATCTGAAGTTTAATAAAAGCAGAACAAATAATTTCAGAGCTTTGAATAAAGAAAAAACTTTACAAAAAGTTTATTAAAATAATTGATTCAAGTTTTTTATTTAGTTTTATTGAGCCATTTTTTGATAATATTTGAAATGATATAAAACTTGCCAAAAAGTGATACATGCTAGATATAGGATACATAAATTATATTTTATGATTTAATGATTTTTTCTGAGACTTTAGCTGAAAATTAATTGAAAACTTTGTTTATAATGAGCTTTGTTATTTGAAAAAAGATTTTGAAATAATAAAGTTTTGGCAAAACAAAAATGGAACAGAAGTTGATTTTTTACTTTTAGATAATTTTTCTAAAACTATAATTCCAGTAGAAGTTAAATCTTGAACGAAAGATATAATCCCAAAATCTTTAATGAGTTTTTTATTAAAATACGAAAAGAATATAGATACTTCAATAATTACAAACTCAAATTTTTACAAGTTTAGAAAAGAGAATGAAAAAAAATTTTATTTTATTCCTTACATTTTATTATTTAAATATTTTTCTTAAAAAAGCTAGAAAAAATTATTTTCTAGCTTTTTAGTTGCTTAAACTAACTCTTCATAATCTAGGAAACTTTGGCTTATTATAAACATCTCTAGAAATATTTAATAAAATTCAAAGAGAAAACATAAGTGTAATAAGTGAAGAACCTCAATAGCTTACAAAAGGCAAAGTAATTCAAGTTAAGGGAACTATATTTAAATTAACTCAAATATTTATAAAAGCTTGAAGCATAAACCGAGAAGAGATTCAAAGAGCCGTATATTTTGCAAATAAATCAGTAACTTTTGAATAAATATAGAATCCTCTATATCAAATATAAAGATAAATAGAAAGTATTAAAAAACCTCAAATAAATCATAATTCTTCAACAATAACAGAAAAAATAAAATCTCATTGAACTTCTGGTAAATATCAAAATTTTTGTATAGATTGTCAAAATCAAAGACCTGCAAAACCTCAACTTCAAATAGTTATTAATGCTTGTTTTATTTGATAAGTTTTCTCATTTTTTTGATCAATTTTTACTTCAAAAAGTTTTTTTGAGTCTTCAACGAAATAATCTATTCTTTCTGTTATGTAACTTAAACTATTTCTTGTTTCAGGATTTGTTTTATCATATTTCCCCATTGAATAAACAGAAAAAACAAGCAAAATTCAAGACAAAAATAAATAAGTTAAATATTTTACATTAGCTCCAGCCATAAAAAACATAATTATAGAAACTGGAACTATCACCATAACAGTACCAAAATCTGGCTGAAGTCATACAATAGCTACAAAAAATCCCAAAATAAAAAAGAATGGCAAAAATCAATCATAAAAACTTCTAATAGATTTCTTATATCTTTTAAAAAAATAGGCAAGAAATAAAATTAATGCAGGTTTTAGTAGTTCTGTTGGTTGAATACTAGGAAGTCATGGGATATCAATCCATCATTTTGCTCATTTCAAAACAAGTCAAAAAGCCAAAACATACATAAGTAAAACTAGAACAAATAACAAAAAGTGTTTAGAATACTTTTCATAATAACTATAAGGAATTTTCACAACCAAAGCCATTACAATAAAACCAATTATTACATGCATTATATTTTTTGAAACAAAATAATAATTATAAGCTTCTGGAATTAATCATTTTGATGCTTGTAGGGAAGTAACTTTGAATGAAGAATAAACAGAAACTGAACTAATCATAATCATTCAAAAAACAACCAGAATAACAACAGCAAAAAATAGTTTGTAATCGACAGGTTTTTCTCTTTTTTCTTTACTAAAAATTGGTAACATATTTTTTTTAAAATCACTTATACAAATTATTTATAATACTACTTATTTCTGGAAAAAAAACAAAAATCAAAGATTTAAGAAATATTATAGCAAATATTACTATTATAGGAGTTAAATCAAGTGGTCAAATTGTTGTTGGTAATATAGATTTTATTTTAGAATAAATTGGATCCATAACAGAAGCAATAAATTTTGGTCTAAAGTTTATTCAAAATATAGCTAACCAAGACAAAATCACATCAAAAATTACAAAATATTCTAAAATATTTAGAAAAATTATCAAGGCAATAAAAATAGTTGTCATTTTTTAAGAGGTTAATTTAATATAAGCATTCTCAGCTGCTTTTTCTTCTCACTTTTTCTTACTAGATCAAGATCATTCTCAAATTATTTTTTCTCACATAAATATTCAAACAGTAAATATTTTTGAATGATCAGGTCATTCTTCACTAAGAACTTTATAGCTTGGTGTAACGTCAAATTGAGCTTGTACTAATTCTTGTATCATAGATTTGTAATCTTTAAAAAGTTTTTTATCAAGAATTATATCTATATTTGAATAAATATATTTTATTATGAAAAATTCAGCTTCTTTAAATCACAAATCCAAATACAAAGCTCAAATAAAAGCTTCCAAAGTATTTGCTAAAATATAATCATTTTTATCTCATCAAGACATTCTTTCTCAATTTCCCAAAATTAAATATTTAGAAAAATCAAGACTTCTAGCTACCATAGCTAGGTTTCTTCATCTAACAATTGCACTTCTAATATCTGTTAATTCTCACTCAGTTTTATTTGGAAAATCCAAAAAAAGTTTATTTGTAACAGATAATTCCAAAACTGCATCTCAAAGAAATTCCAATCTTTCATTGTGTTCTGGAGTGAAATCTGGTCTTTCATTCACAACAGATCTGTGAACAAAGGCCAAAATATATTTATCAATATCTTTAAAATCTATTTTCAGTTTTGTCAAAAAAGTTTTATATTTGTTAACAAAATCCTCATTAGATGTAGCTTTTCTTACTAGTACCAAAGTTTTACAAATTATAAATTAAAATAGCAATTCTGATTATACAAAAAAAATAAATTTTTCAAAAAAGTTTTGAAAAATTCATTCTATCGTCCTACTCAAATCCACTTAAGAAGGTTCAGAGATAAGGTACTAAATAGCAAAACAACTCAAAGAATTAATCTGATTTGAAACGGAATGATAAAGAAAAAAGCATATTTTTTAAAAAATATGCTTTAGATTATTATTTATATATATCTTTAGAAATTTCGTGTTCTATTTCTTCCATAAAAGCAAGATAAAGTTTAGGTGTAATTATTTCTTTTGCATACAAATCTTTTATAACTCATTCTTCCATTTTTAATAAAGATTTATTAGCCAAATCTCATTCTAAAGCTCAAATTTCTTCTTCATGTTCTGAGAAAATTTTATCTTTTTTATCATTAGCAGTTTTATTAAAACTTTCATATAATTCTATAATTTCATCAAATACTTTTTTATTGAAACCAAAATCTATTTCGGATAATATTTTTAATTCTTTTATTACTTTTCTAGTGATAACAGCTTTAGCTCTATTAATAGAATATTTATCTTTATATGTATTTGTTTTTAGACTAAAAAAATCTACTAATTTTTCAAAGAAATCTCTCTGTATTTTTTCTTTTTCTATTTCTTTTAATTGAGGTTTTCAAGTTTCTAATCTTTCTATTTGCCTATTTATTTTACTCAAAATATATTTAAAATTGCTTTCTGAAATTTCATTATAAGAAAATAAATCTTTCAAATATTGTTTTTCTATTCACAAAGTATGTAATGATAAAGCCCTCCTAATTAATTCATCTCAAGAATTTCATATTAATTTTTTCAAACTTTCTACAGACTCCTTTAATTCAAATTCATATTTATTTTTTAAAATTTCAAATTCTTTTTTTGTTAAATATTTTTTTTGTTTAAGAGAATCTAATTTTTGTAACATCTTCAAAAAAGATAAAATTTTTCATTCATAATGTTCAAATTCTTCTAATTCATGAAGTTTTGTTACTCAAAGCTTTCTCATAAAAATTCATATTGTAGTTGCTTTTATAAACATTGTAAACATTATACTTCAAACAGTAATAACTATTAAAAAATCTTTTATACTAAAATCAAAATTCCATCAAACTGTCTTTTGAAATTCTAAAATTTTAGAATAATTGGCATCTCATTCTCAAGGAACCATCAAAACCATCATCAAAGCCAAAGCTCATCTTAAACTTCACCACGAAAGAAGGTGTTGCCATGAAGCAGGTATATTTTCTTCTAATTTAGTTTTATTTAAAATAAAAATAGGTAAATATACACTAATTGCTCTGGCAATAATAACAATGAAAATAGTTACAAATATTGGCAGTATAAATGTTTTAAAATCTACTTCAATATGAGATAAAATTAATCACATTAAAATAAAAACTAGAGAATTTGCAATAAATGCAAAAAATTCCCAAAATTGATTCATATGTATTTCAACTCTTGGAGAAATTTTATATCTTCAATAATTTCAAATTATAATTCAAGCTATAGATGTTGCTATAACTCATGATATTTTTAATTCAAATCACAAAATACTTACATGATAAGAAATAACTTCTGATAAAATAAAAGTTAAATGTGCAACTATCATGGTAAGGGTAATTTCAACCATTTCATTATTCTTTATTTTTCAAAGAACTTTTGAAAATAAAACTCAAGTTATACTTCAAAAAATTATTCATCATAAAGCCATAGATAAAAAAGAAGCAAATCATTCTGCATATGTTGATAATCACATTTCCGAACTAAGAATTATTCAAAGAATTACCAAAAATAAAGCTAATGAAGTTCAATCATTAAAAAGACTTTCTCATTCAAAAATCAAAGTTAATCTTCTAGGTGCTCAAATACTTTTAAATATTGATAAAACAGCAACAGGGTCAGTTGCAGAAATAAGGCTTCAAAAAAGTAAACAAACTAAAAATGGAATTTGAAATCAAATAAGAGGAAAAATATAATACATTGAGGTTCAAATAATTACAGCTGAAATCACAAGTCAAAAAATAGCAAGTCATCAAATTGATTTCCAACTTTTAATTAATTGTCTATAATTTATATTATAAGCTGATTCGAAAATCAAAATAGGTAAAAATACATAAAAAAGTACATCCGGAGTTAATTCAAAATCATTTACAAAATTAAAAAATTCTACTTTGGATAAAGGTATTAACAATAAACCTACAATCAAAAGCAGAACAGTATAAGGAAAATTTATTTTCTTAGAAAAAATATATGTAAAAACAGACACTGTAAGAAGAAAAAACAGCGATAAAGTTCAACTTAAAAAAGTAACTTCCATAAAGAAATTTTATAAAATAAAATAGTTTTTAAAATATTTTTAATAAAAAGATCTATTTATAAAAATATTCTTGAAAAACTGGGCAATTCTATACTTTTTTTTATAAAGTCAAATTTTTATTATTAAAATAATCCATTTAATTAATTAAGAAAAATAAATCAAAACAAAAGTTATATTCGTTACAAATATAACTTTATCTTAAATATATTTTGTTCTGTATTTATAGCTATATTTAGCTTATGTAAATCAGTAATTTTTTTTACTATAGATAATCAAAGTCAGTATCAACTTGAATTCCTTGAAGAATCTAATTTATAAAAAGCATCAAATAACTTTTCTAAGTTTTTTTCTTTTATTTCTTTTTCTATTTCATTAGAAATTTCTAAATAATTTTTATCTATTTTACAAACTATTTCCGAATTTTCTTTCTTATACTTTTCAGCATTATTAAACAAATTTTCCAAAAGTCTTTCAAGTAGAATTTTATTTCAATTTAATATAAAGTCTTTTTTGTAAGTTATTTTTGCTATGTTTTCATATTTAGAAAGCAAACTTTTTAAACTTATTTTTGAAGTTTCTCATAAATTAGAATTTTCACTCAAAAAAAGTAAATTATCTATAATTTCTTGAATATGTTTTATTTCATCTTTACTAGAAATAATTGTATCTTTATCAAATCAGTATTCTAATAATTCCAAATTTGAATAAATAACTGAAAGGGGAGTTTTTATTTCGTGAGCAAGATTATGATTATAGCTTTTAAGTTTTTCGTTATTTTTTTCTATAGGTTTTATAATTGCTTTAGCTAAAAATAAAGCAACAAAATATATAAAAATAGATAAAATAGGAAAAACAAAAAATTTATTATATCCATGTCATTTTACATTAAATATATTATGATTCAAAAATTGTAATGCAAAAGAAATAGTTATTGCAAAAATTAAAAGTAAAAAGCTGATTTGTAAAGCTAGAAATTGTTCTTTTGATACTCTCATAAATTTTAAATTATTTTATAATATAACCTGTTCACTTAATTGTTTTGATAAAATTTTTTCCAAGTTTTTTTCGTATTCAAGAAATATGAGCTTCCAAAGTTGTTGAGCTTAATTCAAGATTTTCTTCAGCTTCTCACCAAACATTTTCAAGAATTTGTACTTTTGTTTTAGGAAATCCTTTATTTTTTGCTAAAAATTCTATTATCAAATATTCTTTATTTGAAAGTTCTAGTTCTACTCATTGAAGTATTACTTTATGTTTAGAAAAATTTATTTCTATATTTCAAATAATTACTTTTTCTTCTATTTTTTCTTCTTTTCTTTTTGTTAAAGCTTTTATTCTGATTTCAAGTTCTTTTAATTCAAAAGGTTTTGTTAAATAATCATCAACTCCAAGCTCAAACATTTCAACTTTATCTTCAAGCATAGAGTTAGAAGTCAAAGCTATTACTGGAGTATTTTTATTTGATTTTCTGAATTCTAAAATAAATTCTTTTCAATTCATAATTGGCAGATTTATATCAAGAATTACACAATCATAACTATTTAACTTTGCTTTCAATAAAGCCTCTTTTCAATTAAAGCTTTCTTCAGCTAAATATCAGTTTATTTTGAAATATTTAACTATATTTTCTCTAAGTTTTGGATGATCTTCAATCACAAGAATTTTCATATTTTTGGAAATTAAAAAGTTATTATAAAAACTATAATAACTTTTTTGTTTAAATCTAGTTTAAATTTACAAGCTCTCACTATAAGGCAAACTTTTTATAAATTCTTCCATAAATTGCCAATCTGGTTGTCAGTTTTTAAAAGGAAGTTTAATTTTTGTTTTTTTGATTCTTTCTTGATTAAATTTTCTTCAATAACTATATCTAAATTGCTCTAAATTTATTATTGTTTGTAAAAATAAAGCAATATAAGTATTCATTTCAAATTTTGGTATAAGTTTTTCAACATGATCACTTGCTGAAAAATTTTCTGCTTGATATGAACAGTATCATTTAACAGCTGAATCAATTGTTAAAATATTTCATTTATCAGTAAAATAACCATAAAAATTATCTACTCAATTATTTACAGCTTGTGTTGTTACATAAGGATACTTTCAAATTCAATATTCTTCTAGCTCTCTTTTGGGAGTTGTCTTACTTCAAGTAACTTCAAAAATATCTTCTACTTTTAAAGTTTTCCAACTATTTTTTTCTAAATCAATTTTCTTTTTAAATAAACTATTTTTTGAAGCAATATCACTTAAATCATTATAAAATTTATAAGTTGTATAATCTTTTAATGTTTGTATAAATTGAAAATTATTTAATTTACTATAATCAGTTTCTAAATATGCTTCTACAAGCCATTCATCGTTTCAATCAATAGATTGTAAAGTTGAAAATCAAGAAATTTCTTTATTGTTATAATAAGAGTCTAACCAAAGATTTTTTATATTATTTTCATATTCTCATTTATAATCAATTCTTCATTTATTTTTAATTTTTTCAAATCAATCTTCTTTCCAATATCAAAACCATGTTTGCTTATTTGAATCATGAGGTTTGTGTGCCTCAAAAACTAAAATACAAGTTACAGTTCAAGTAGGATAAAATAATTCATCTGGCATACTCATAACTGCTTTTAATGTATGATATTTTAGAATTTCTCTTTTTAAATCATCATTAGTCTTATTAGACATTACAGTTCATTGAGGAATAATAGCTACTCATATTCATCACACACATAGAGAATCTAATAGTTTTTTTATAAAGATTAATTCCTTTTCCCCCTCTTTCTTCTGCGAATACGGTGGATTTATAAGCCCAACATTACAACCAAATTTTTGTAATTCTTCAGTTTTTATATCAAAAACATTTGATTGAAACATATTTGTTTTTCAATCTCATCTAATAATCATATTTGAACAGCTAAAGCAAACATATTAGTTTGAGTTTCCACTCAAACTAGACTATTTTTATAAATATAATCTATCTCTGCAACAGTCGGATCATTTTCTATCATTCTTTTCATTGCACTGATAAGAAATCATCAAGTTCAAGTACAAATATCAAGTACTTTTGAATTTTTGTTTACTTCAGCTAAATCACAAAATAATTCCGTGATATGAGTTGGAGTCAAAACTATTCAAAGTCATTTTCCATCTCAACCAGTATATCTCAAAAATTCAGAATAAAACTTTCAAATAATATCTATATTATTTACTTTTTTTACAAAAGGATAAACTTTTGATTGTATATCTACTAAAAA
>JBBILU010000028.1:0-13337 GCA_037444775.1 Candidatus Altimarinota bacterium | reverse complement strand
ATAATTTTTTTACTTTCTTATTGTATAGATTTTTCGGAGAAATTCAAAAAAATATTTAGGTTAGATGTCCAAGAGTTCTAATCAATAAATTTGTAATTAAATCAAAATAAGTATTATTGTTTCTAAGGTTCATATTTTTAAAATTAGACTGTAAAATTTATGAAACTTATTTTAATTATTTCCTTTAATTATAGAATAATCCTATTTATTAATTCGAGTTAATAAATAAAAAAAAGCAGTTATTTTGAAGAAAAATATATTTTTCTTCAAAATAACTGCTAATTAAATTTCTTTTTATTCCTTACAAATCACTAAAATCTGCTGGAATTCATCAAGTTGAATTTCAAGAATCTGTTCAAATAGAATTGTTAGAAGAGCTTGAAGTTCAAAAAACATTATTTCATATATCTTCTATTTTCCTAAAAATAGCTGTAGGATTAGCATATTTTTCAACATCAATTCATAATAGTTTTCATAAAACAGGAAAAACAAATATAGCAACAACTGTTATAACAACTCAAATAACAGCATACCTTATAGTATTAATTGCTGGTTTAATTTTGTCATCTTTTCCTCACGAAAGAATCAAAAGTAAACCTCCCCGTAAAATAAAAAGTATTGATAATATTCAAGCTATAAGCACAAAAAGAGAAATTATAGTAAGAATAAAATCTCCTGGATCCATATTAGGTCAAAATAAAGGACTGGTTCAAGATGTGGTAGTATCTAAAGCTGCATTAGCTGTTTCGTATAACATAAATTTTTAAATTATTAATCTAAAACTTTCAAATTTACCTTTTTTCAGATTTTTGCTCATAAAGTCCTAAGAACTATTCTCAAAGAGTTTATATTATTACCTGATTTTCATATTATGATTCACATATCTTCTTTAGCAACTTTTAGTGTTAATAAAACACCTAAAGAATCTTCTACTCTTTCAATAATTATAGCTTCTTTATTAGAAACCAAATTTTCAACAATATATCTTAAAAAATCTACTTCTTGCATAATATATAGGTTAGTTTATAAAAAAAATATCCTCGAGTTTAAGGATATTCTTATAATGTTATATTATTCATTTTTATAAGTTTTTCAACTCTTTCTGAACATTTTGCTCAATTTGATAGATATTTTTTAACTTTATCTAAATCTTTTATTTTAAATTCTTTAGATAATGGATTAAAATAACCTAATACTTCTTTATATCCATGTTGTGCTGCTTTTGAGTGTTCTGTAAGTACTAATCTAAAAAATGGCATATTCTTTTTACCTGCTCTTGCTAATCTTATTTTTAACATAATCTAAATTTAATTAATAGTTATAATTATAGTGGAATTCACTATTAGTTATTCATTGTTTATTATAAATGGTGCCCAGACCGGGAATCGAACCCGGACTCCGAAACGGAACGGGATTTTAAGTCCCGCGTGTCTACCTATTCCACCATCTGGGCAAAATATGTAAAGATACGATATATCGTATCTTTACTTTTTTATACAATTCAATTTTTTCTCAAAGTTTTTAAACCTTTTGCAGAAACTCTTATTCTAAACACCACACCTGTTTCAGGGTCTCTTATATTTTTATAAAAAAGATTTGGGTAAAATTTTCTTTTAGTTGCTCTCATTGAATGAGATCTATTATTTCAAACTCATGTTTTTTTCCCTGTAACTTGACAAACTCTAGCCATAATCAGTATTAAATATTAAGTATTAAGCTTTAATTTCAACACCTACTCAACCAGGTATACTAATATCTTGTAGTAAACCTAAAGTTTTTGAAGTAGGATTTAAAATATCAACTATTCTTTTATGTCTTCTAATTTCAAATTGTTCTCTAGCATCTTTATTAACAAATGTAGATCTATTAACAGTAATTTTTTCTATTTTTGTTGGTAATGGAATTGGTCATACAACTTGTGCACCAGAATCATTACTTACATTAACTATCTTTTTAACTGCTTCATCTAAAAGCTTATGGTCAAAAGATTTTACAATTATTCTAATTTTATAATTATTTTCTTTAGTAGCCATTATATAAATATTATTATCTTAAAAAAATTTTTTAAATCTAAAACAAATATAGATTAATTTATCTCCGTTATACTATATAAATATTATAACGGAGACCCGTTAATTTACATTAAAATTATTTAATAATTTTAGCAACAACTCCAGAACCTACTGTTTTTCATCATTCTCTGATTGCGAATCTTAATCATACATCCATTGCAATAGGTTGTTGTAAGGTTACAATCATTTGAACATTATCTCAAGGCATAACCATCTCAACACCTGCTGGCAATTCAACATCTCAAGTTACATCAGTAGTTCTGAAATAGAATTGTGGTTTATATCACTTAAAGAATGGAGTGTGTCTACCACCTTCATATTTAGTAAGCACATAAACTTCTGCCTCAAAGCTAGTATGTGGATTAATAGTTTTTGGTTTAGCTAAAACTTGCCCTCTTTCTACTTGATCTCTTTCAATACCTCTTAATAGCAATCAAGCATTATCTCAAGCTTGCCCTTGTTCTAATAATTTGTGAAACATTTCTATTCAAGTAACAGTAGTTGTTTGAGTATCTCTAATACCAACAATTTCCACTACTTCTCAAACCTTAATTACTCAAGTTTCAATTTTACCAGTAACTACAGTACCTCTACCTTTAATTGAGAAAACATCCTCAATAGGCATTAAGAAATTTTTATCAAGTGGTCTTTCAGGAACTGGAACATATTGTTCAATAGCATCAAATAAATCCAAAATAGGTTTTGCAGCACCTTCAAAATCTGAAGGATTCTCTAAAGCTTTTAATCAAGAACCTCTGATAATTGGAGTATCATCACCTGGAAAATCATATTTAGATAATAAATCTCTAATTTCCATTTCAACTAACTCTAACATTTCTTCATCATCAACCATATCTACCTTGTTCATAAAAACAACTATATATGGAACTCATACTTGTCTTGATAATAGAATATGCTCTCTAGTTTGAGCCATAGGTCCATCAGTAGCAGCAACAATTAATATTGCAGCATCCATTTGAGCAGCACCCGTAATCATATTTTTAACATAATCAGCATGTCATGGACAGTCAACATGAGCATAATGCCTTGTTCCTGTTTCATATTCTACATGAGAAGTATTAATAGTAATACCTCTTGCTCTTTCTTCTGGAGCATTATCTATAGAAGCAAAATCTCTAACTTCTCAAGTACCATATTTAGCATGCAATACAGCTGAAATTGCAGCAGTAGTAGTAGTTTTACCATGATCTACATGTCCAATAGTACCAATATTCATATGTGGTTTAGATCTATCGTAAGCCATAATATTTTTATTATAAAATAAATAAATTAATTTAGGAATATATTTTTTTTACAAAAGAGAATTACGAAACTCTTTTTCTCATTTTTTTAGTTATCATTCTTATTGCTCTTTTTAATTTTCTATGAGCATTTCAAGTCAATCTAGGCATATTAAATTTTATTAGGATTTATTCAATATTTATTTAATTTAACCTTCACTACAGAAACAGCATTTTCTATCCATTTTGTTTGTCATTCAATAGAAATTCTTTGTTGTAGTTTTTTGTAGCAAGAAATTGCTTTTTCAACTTTGTTTCAAGCCTTAGGTCATTTCTTATTTACAGAATAATTTAATCTTCTCGGTCTTTTATTACTAAGTCACATAAAACTCAATTACAAATTAAAAACTACAAATTCACAAAATAAAGAAATTATAAATTACTTTTTTGTAATTCATAATTCTAATCCTCATAATTGTTTTTCTTGGTGGAGACTAGGAGATTCGAACTCCTGACCCCCTGCGTGCAAGGCAGATGCTCTAGCCAGCTGAGCTAAGTCCCCAAAATTCTTTTTATTAAAATGGCGAGAATGACGAGACTCGAACTCGCGACCTCGGCAGTGACAGTGCCGCGCTCTAACCAACTGAGCTACACTCCCATTTTTTATTATATTTTTTGTGATTCTTTTGATAAAGCGAGGGAATTATATAAAATTTTGGAAACAATGCAAATTTTTTTTAAAAAAAAGTATTAGAAACTATTATTATGGCTTAAAATAAAGATATCTTAAGTTGCTATTTTATAAAATAGGAATAATTAAACCTTTTTTTCAGTAAAAATTATCCCTATTTTTTATATTTTTTTTAAAATTCCCAGCTACCATTCATACCAGAACTTTGAGAATAATTTGTAACAGTTGATTCAAAGAAATTTCATCTTTCTGAATTATTATCTTGCATTAGTTCTAAATGTTTGTAAGGATTTTTCAACACTTCAGGATAAAGAGGTTTTAAACCTAGTAAATTCAATCTATCATTTGCTAACCATTTTGTATAATTTTCTATATTTTCGTGAGACATTCAAATTATAGATTTTCACAAAATATGTTTTGACCATTTAATTTCTTGTTTAACAGCAATTTGCATCATTTCATAAATCAAAGCTTCATCATAAATTTTTGGAAATTCTTTTCTTATTTCATTTATAATATTACTAAAAATAGTCACATGAGTTAGCTCGTCTCTTCTTATATAATTAATCATTCTATCTGTAGCAACCATTTTTGTTTGACTTGCAAGAGTATCAAAAAAAGCAAATCAATTATAAAAATAAATACTCTCAAGTAAAAAATTTCAAATTATTCATCTAAAAAAATTTCTATCATTTGGCTCATCAATAAAATCTTGATAAATAGAACCTATAAATTCATTTCTTTCAAGTAAATGTTTGTCATTTCTCCAAAAATAATAAATTTCATCTCTATCTTGAGATTCCACAACAGTTTCCAAAATTGTTGCATAAGATTGAGAATGTATAGCTTCTTGATAAGCTTGAATAGATAAAATTAAATTTACTTCTGGGGCAGTTATATATTCAGAAAAATTTGGTAAATTAACTGTTTGAATAGAATCCAAAAATATTAAAAATGACAAAATTCATTTATAAGCTCTTTTTTCATCTTCTGTCAAATCTCTTTTAAATTGAATTGCATCTTCTCAAAGTCATTTCACTTTTTCTGGAACCCAAAAATTTCAAATCATAACTTGATAAAGAGATTTTGCCCAATTATATTTAACAGAATTTAGCTGAAAAAGTCCTGTTGTATTCCCTTTTATTATAGTTCTACTTGAAACATCATCATTTCAAGTTGGATTAAAAATTTGGTTTGCTTTTAATAAATTCTCCATAAAACAAATGTTAAAAATTAAAATTTTTCTATTCTTGTTTCTTTTCCTCTTTCAAGAATTTCATATCATCAAAGCTCTAAAGTCTTTGTAGAAATAACAATCCTTGTTGGAATTCAGAAAAGCTCACAGTCTCAGGCTTTTTGTCAAAAACCAATTTTTTTTGACATTCTATCATCAAAAATTACAGTTTTTCATTTTTTTTCTAAGTTTATACATAATTCTTTTGCTTTATCAAGATTTTCTTCTCATAAAACTATCACATAATAATCAGCTGGAGCAAGATTTTCTGGCCAAAGTATTCCCTTTTCTGAAGCATAATATTCTGCGACTATTCACATTGCTCTAGTAACTCCTATTCAATAACATCACATTAAAGGAGTTTGTTCTTTATTATTTTCATCAAGATAAGTTAGTCAAAAAGCTTTAGAAAATTTAGTTTCAAGAGGGAAAATATTTCCTATTTCACTTGCCTTGAAAACCTCATAAATTTCTCCACTTTCAGGGTTTTTGTCTCAAAGTTTTACTTCTTTGAAATCATAAAATTTATTAGGTTTTTCTAAATCTTTTCAAAAGTTTACATTTTTTGAGTGATATCCTGTTTTATTTGTTCCTGTTTCAAAATTTGTTAATCCATCTAAAGAATCATCTAAAAATAATTCAATATTTTTTGATAAATTGATAATTCCCGCATAACCAATAGATGCTCCAGTTTCTTTTAAAACTCTTTCTTCACTAGCTAAATTTAGGCTTTTGCACCCAATAATTTTTTGTAATTTCAAAGTATTTATATTATAATCTCATCTTACTGAAGCTACAATAAACCTAGAATCTTCAGTTTCAAACATCATGGTCTTGGTAGTTTTGTTTTTTGAAATTCATAAATATTTTTCCAAAGCTTCAACTCAAATAATTCATTCTGCCAAAATATCTTGTTTTTCTTGCAAAATTTCATCAGAAATATTTTCTGTTCAAACTTTTGAAGGAGCTACTTCTTTGTTATAACAAATTCAGCTTTGTATATCTCTAAAAATAATATCTTCTCAAATTTCTAATTTAACTTGAAATTCATGGGAATATTTATCAGTAAAAGTTCCTCAATCAGCCAAAGCTATAAAAGTATCTTTTAGGAGACCTAATCTTTCAAATACTTTCATATAGGCTTTTGCCATAGTATCATAATATTGTCTGAATTCTTCATCACTAGCATGAAAAGAATAAGCATCTTTCATTATAAATTCTCTTCATCTTAAAATTCCAGATTTTGCTCTTTTTTCATTTCTAAATTTATATTGAATTTGATAGGCACATACTGGTAAATCTTTATAAGATTGGATAAATTCTTTCATTAAAGGTGTAACAAGTTCTTCTTGTGTACAATTTAGTGCATATTCTTTGTCATTTGCAGCAGGAACATGAAATAAAACATCAATATTCCATCTATTTGTAGTTTCCCAAAGCTCTTTTGGAGAAAGATTTGGCATACTAGTTTCATAACATCAAATTGCATTCATTTCTTCTCTTACAATATTTTCAATTTTTCTCAAAACATTTAATCCAAGAGTTGTATAAGTGTACACTCAAGCCATTGTTTGTCTTATAAGTCAAGATTGTAATAATAATCAAGTTGACTTGTTATCACTTCCATTTGGAATTGTTTTTTGTGTTTTAAAAGGGAATTTAGATAGCTCAATTATCATAATTATTTTTTATTTAAAAATTAAATTGCCCAGTTTTCGTATAAGAAATCTGGGATTATTTGTTTAACATTCTCAAAAATTTTATCATTACTTATTAATATTGCATTATTTTGTATTGCAATAGAAGCTATCAATAAATCAAAATAATGTTTTTTAATACTTCCTTCAGAAATTCAAGTTAATTTCATATAAGAATCTAGCAGATTCACAAATATATTTTCTATTCAAATTTCTAATCAAAGTAATTTAAAATTTTCTAAGAAAAAGCTTTTTCTTTTTTCTAGCTTTATCTTTAACTCTCAACTTGTTTTTGATATGCTTATTTGATATTCCAATAAAGATAAAATTGAAATACAAAGCTCATCATAAGCTTTCAAAGAAGACATTTTGTTAAGTATTCTGTAATAGCTTATATTTGTATCATCATCAAGATAAGAAATTATATTTGTATCTAAAATATACCTCATTATTTAGATTTAAAAAGTAAAATTTTGTCTAAAAGATTTTCATACTTTTATAAAATCATCAGATTTTCAAGAAAGTAATGGTTCTTTTTTTATCTCTTCAACAAACTTTCACCATTTTGAATTCCTTTCTTCTTTAGCTTTAGCTCTGAGAAAATCAATAAAATGTAATTTTATTTGAGTATTATTTTGTTCTTTTATAAACTTTTCTAAAGTAACATCTTCTACCTTTATTTTTCATAAATTTAATGTAACCATAATTGTTTTTATTTAAAAATTAAATTTAACTCATTTTATAAAAATTTGAATTTTTTACAAATAAAACTTTGTTATTCTGTATTCATTTAATGAAATAAGAAAATCTAATCAATCTCTAGAATTTGCAATAATACTTTCTTTTGCTCAAAATTCTAAAACTTCAAAAGCACAATCAAGTTTTGACTCCATTCATCAGGTTCAAGCAGAACTTTTTTCTTTTTTTACAAAACTTTTGTAAAAACTTTTTTCTTTTTCGGAAAAAGCTTTTCATCATAAAACTGTATTTTTGTTATCATCAAGCAATCAATTCGTATTTGTTAAAAATATTACTTTTTTTATTTTTATATTTTCTAACAAATTTAGAACTTTGCAAAGATGAATCGTATTTTTATCATTATCTGCTTTTAGAGAGAGATTTTCTAGTTCATCATTATGAGTTGCATCATTATGATTAATTATTATAAAAACATTATTTTCAAGCAAGTTTTTCAATGTTTTAGCTAAAAATATTTCAGAAGCAAAATCATCTATTAATATTTGAGAGATAAGCTTTTTATTTGAAATCAACCTTTCATAAGTTTGCATAAGAACTTGTTGGCCTATAGAGGCTAGAGAAGATTTTGAAAAATTATTTATTTTCAGTCAAAAATTCTCTATTTTTTGTTTTCATAATTTCACAGCTCAAGAGCTAATAATTATGAACTTCTCTTTTGTTTTATCTTCTAAAACAATAATATCACTAAGCAATTTTGAGAGATTTTCTTCATTAATTGAATCACTCCCGATTTTCACAATATTTACATTTTCCATAAAATTAAGTTTAAAAAATAAAAAAACTCTTATTTACCGTAAAGCTTAAAATAAGAGTTCTGCTTAAAAAAATTCACAAGCAAAAATTACCAAAACTTTTCGGGGAGTTTAGTAAAATTCTTGGGACTTGTAAATATTTTTTGTTTCATAATTATTTGATTTTTTCTATAATATATTTTATTATTTCATCATAAAAATTTTTATCATACATTTCAAGACAAGAATATAAATGTTTGATTTTTGCTTCTATAATAAGACTTAAAGCATTTTCTTTTCAAATTCACCTACTTCTTAAATAAAAAAGTTTTTCATTACTTATTTTTTCCATTTTGCAAGAATGACTTGCTTCAACATCATTTGTTTCAACAAGCAAAGTTGGAATTCAAAAAATTTCTCAACTTTCTCAAAGAAAAATATTTTCTTCTTCAAGAATTCATTTGTTTTTTGAAGTTTCTGAATTAATTTTTAAAATTCAATCAATATTTATTTTACCATTATTTCAAACAAAACTAAGAATTTTTATATCAAAATTATTTCCATTTCAAAAAGTTTCTCAAAGAATTTCAGCATCTATTTTGTTTTCTGAGGAATAAATAACATTATTTAATTTAACTGTAGAATTATTTTGGCAAATAAATTTTTTGCTTAATTCACAATTTTTTTCCAAGAAAGAAAAATATTCCAAAGTAGAATTATCTCAAATATTTACATCAAAAGATTTGTCTGTATCATCAAACAAACAAACTATTAAATCTTTTTTTATTTCAATATTTTTTTCTTCAAAAGAAGACAGTTTATAAAATCCTGATTTTGTAATCATTTTTAAAATTGTTTATTTAATTTTAATTTACTTTGATAAAACATTCTAGAGCTAGAAACACCAAATCTTTGAGCAGCAATTCTATCAATTCACATACCAAATGCAAATCAAGAATAAACTTCTGGATCTATTCAAACTCAAGCTAAAACTTTTGGATGAACCATTCAAGCTCAAAGAAGTTCAACCCAACCTGTTCCTGAACACATTCTACATTTTCCAGACTTCGTTTCTCAAGTTCAACTACAGATTTGACAACTTACATCTATTTCAGCACTTGGCTCTGTAAATGGAAAAATACTTGGTCTAAATCTAAGTTCTGTTTTTTCTCAAAGAAGTTTTTTCATAACTGTTTCAAGTGTCCATTTTAAATTTCAGAAATTTATTCACTCTCAAACAACAAGTCATTCTAATTGATAGAAATTACAAGTATGTCTAGCATCTTCTTGTTCGTATCTAAAAACTCTTCAAGGAACAATTATTTTTATTGGCAAAGGATATTTTAACATAGATCTAATTTGAACTGGAGAAGTGTGAGTTCTAAGCAAATATTTATTTCCAGATTCTCTTCCCTTATTTATTTCATCATTTATCCAAAAAGTATCCCAAACATCACGAGCAGGATGATTATCTGGAATATTTAGTTTATCAAAATTATATTCCTCAATTTCTATTTGTGGACCATCTTCAACTTTGAATCAAAGAGAAACAAAAATTTCTTCAATAATTTTTGAAGTTATAGAAATTGGATGCATATGTCCTCTATTTTTTTCAGAAAATTCTAAAGTAACATCAATAGCCTCATCAACTTCAATTTGTTTAAATTCTAATTTTATTATTTCTTCTTGCTTTTTACCTATTTCTTCCAAGAAAAAATCTTTCAAAGAATTTGCTTTTACTCAAAAATCTTTTTTTTCTTCTATACTTAAATCTTTTAAAGATGAAAGAATTTCTTTTAATTCTCATTTTTTTCAAAGAAATCTAGATTCTAAATCAAATAAATCTTCTCTTTTTTTTGCTAAATTTATTTCTGAAATAAACTTTTGTTTTAAATTATCTAATTTACTTATCATTTCCAATTTTTTAAATTTTAAAATTTCTTACAAAGTTTAAAAATTTTATCGTTTAAGTCAAATTTATTGATTTATTTTAGTAAAAACTTCAACAAAAATATTAAAAAATATTTAGAGAAAATGTCAAGAACAAAAAAACTAGATTTTAGTCTAGTTTTTTTGTGACTAGCAACTCTCAAATTTCACTTACATCAATCAAAATATTATCTCAAGCATTTATTTCAGAGTTTAATAATTTAACACTTAGATTATTCATAATTAAGCTTGTAATTGCTCTTTTCATTGGTCTTGCTCAAAAATCAGAATCATATCAGATTTTTACTAAATATTTTTTTAAATTCTCACTAAATTCAGTTTTTATATTTTTTGCTTCAAGAATTTTTGAAACATTATTAAGCAAAATATCAATTATTCAAATTATAACTTTTTCATCTAAAGAATTAAATTTAACAATATCATCTATTCTATTTAAAAATTCTGGTCTGAAAAAAGTTTTTAATTCGTCTTCTTTAATATTACTTGTCATTATAATAATCGTATTTTTGAAATTTACTGTTCTTCATTTAGAGTCTGTTAATCTTCAATCATCAAGAACTTGTAAAAATGTATTAAATACATCTCTGTGAGATTTTTCAACTTCATCAAATAAAATAACTGAATATGGTTTTCTTCTAACGGCTTCGGTTAATTGTCATCATTCTTCATATCAAACATATCAAGGAGGAGAGCCAATAAGTCTTGAAACAGAATGTTTTTCCATATATTCACTCATATCAATTCTTACAAAAGCATTTTTATCATTAAATAATAATTCTGCCAAAGCTTTGGCTGTTTCGGTTTTTCAAACTCAAGTTGGTCCAAGAAATAAAAAACTTCAAAGAGGTTTTGTTTCTTCATTTAATCAAGCTTTTGCTCTTCTAATTGCATTACTCACTGCCTCCAAAGCTTTATCTTGTCAAACGACAGATTTTTTTAAAAAATCTTCTAAATGTAATAATTTTTCTTTTTCGGTTTCAAGAAGCTTTGTTGTTGGAATTCAAGTCCATTTACTAATTATTTCAGCAATATCTTCACTTGTTACTCTATCTTTTAAAAAACTTTTTCAATTTTTTTGCAAACTTTTTAATTCTTCTTCACTTGCAAAAATTTCTTTTTCTAAAGTTGGAATTTCTCAATATCTAAGTCTTGCAACTTCTCAAAGATTTCATTCTCTTTCAAAAGAATTTGCTTTGTTTTTCAAATCATCTATTTTTTCTCTAGCTTCTTTCATTCTTGTAATCAAAACTTTTTCTTTTTTCCAAGCTGATTCTAAAGTTTGTATTTGTTCTTTTTTACTTGCTATCTTTTGTTCTAATACAGAAAATTTTTCTGTAGTTAAATTTGTGCTATTCCTCTCCTTCAAAGGAGAGGTTAGGTGAGGGAAACTTTCTGCTTTCTTAGCTTCCAATTCGATACTTATTGTTCTTAATTCTTTTTCAAGAATATCAAGTTCAACTGGTTTTGAAATAGATTTTAATTTCACACTTGACAAAGCTTCATCCATTAAATCAATTGCTTTATCTGGAAGTTTTCTATCTGTAATATATTTTATTGATAAATCAACACTTGCTTCTATTGCAGAATCAGTAATTTTTATTCAATGATGAGTTTCATATTTATCTTTTATTCATCTAATTATCGCAAGAGTATCTTCCCTATTTGGTTCATCAACTGAAACTATAGCAAATCTTCTTTCTAAAGCAGAATCTTTTTCAATATATTTCCTGTATTCGTTAATTGTTGTTGCTCAAATTAAATGCAAAGCTCATCTTGCTAAACTTGGTTTCAAAAGATTTCAAGCATCTGCCTGTCCTTCACTTGCTCAAGCTCAAACAATTGTGTGAATTTCATCAATAAAAAGAATTATATTTCCACTTGATTTTTCAACTTCTTTGATAACTGCTTTTAGTCTTTCTTCAAATTCTCATCTATATTTTGCTCAAGCAAGTAAAGCTCACATATCAAGAGTTATAATTTTTTTGTTTTTTAAATTATCCGGAACTTCTTTTTGTACAATTTTTAAAGCAATTCATTCAATAATTGCAGTTTTACCAACTCAAGGTTCTCAAACCAAAACTGGATTATTTTTTGTTCTTCTTGATAAAATTTGTAAAGTTCTTCTAATTTCTTCTTCTCTTCAAATAACTGGATCTATTTTTCACTTTTTAGCTAATTCAACCAAATCAATTCAATACTTTTTCAAAGAATTCATTTTGTTTTCTGAATCATTATCTGTAACTTTTTCTCAATTTCTCATTTTATTAATAGCTTCTTTTACACTACTTTCTGTTATTGCAAAGCTAGAGAAAACTTCTTTTAATTTATTTTCACCAAAATATAACATTGCCAAAAGTAAATGCTCTTCAGTTACAAAACTGTCTCACATTTTATCAGCTAATATTTCAGCTTCTCTAAAAATATCATTCAATTCTTGACTAATAGAAAGTTGATAATTTCAGTTAACAGTAGGAATCTTATTTATCAAATCAAAAACATTCTTTTTAAAAATTTGTAAATCTACTCAAATATCAAGTAAAATTTCTTTTACAAGAGAATCTTCACTTACAAGCATTGAATACAATAAATGTGTTCAAGTTATTTGAGAATGTCTAGATTTATTAGCCAAATCTTGAGCTTCCTGAATTCTTTTACTAGAATTCATTGTAAATTTTTCTATATTCATATTTTTTATAATTAAAAAATTAAAATAAAAAATTAGCACTTACATAGTGTAAGTGCTAATTTAAAAAAGTCAAATTTTTTTGGCTCTTTTCTTGTATCGTCCCACTCAAATCCGACCACTTGAAAAGACTCAGAGATGAGATACTAAAGAGCAAAACAAGTCAAAAAAATAGATTAAAATTTTTTCTAAAATTCATAATAGTTAAATATGGCTTACTAATCACATTTTAACAAAATAAATAATTATCAAAAAATTATGTTACTTTTGAGATGATAG
>JBBILU010000027.1:0-13348 GCA_037444775.1 Candidatus Altimarinota bacterium | reverse complement strand
TAAAAACTCATAAAATTGCTCTAAATAATTATCTAAAAATGAGTTTAGTAAAATTAACAGCTAAATCAAATTTATTTTCCAAAAGTAAAGTATAAGCATTCAAAATACTGCTATAATCCCTTATTCTAACAAGAGAATAGGCTTTTGAAACATCATAAGCTCCAGCATATTTTTACAAAAAAATGTTTTTATCTAAAACTTCTTTTGCAATTTAATAAACTAAAAAAATACTCTAATTAACAAGATTTAATTTTAATTTTTATACTTTTTGAATATATTTTTGATAATATAAAAATTAACTTTTATTTCTTAACCATTTGAAGTATAAGGAAAGAATTAATTATGTTTCGTATTGTTGTAATTATATTAGTGGTTATAGTAATAATTTTGCTTACAGCAAAAATTGCTATTAAATATCACAAAAAAATCCTTTTTTTAAAGGATTTTTACTGATTTAATTTTATCTAGAACAGTTTTATCAATTAAATTTAATTTAGAGAAAATCTTTTCGGATTCTTTTTTTGTTTTATTTAGACTCTCATCATTTTCTTTTTTTATTTTTTCAAGAGTTTCTTCTAATTCCTGAGAAAAGTTTAATATTTTCTCATTTAAGTCTTTTTTAATATCTGCTAATGATTCTTTGAAATTGGAATTTATTTTTTTTATTAATTCTTCTTGTCAATTATAAAGATCTGATTTTAATTCAATAATTTCTTTATCTAATTTTCTTATTTTGTAATGTAAATAAATATTTATTCAATCATAAATAAAAAATACTGAAACTGAATAAATAACTATGAAAATAGATGAAAAAAGAAAAAATGGAACTTCAATAGAAATTGCTCAAAAAATATTTAGAACTTGTAATTCCTTTAATAAAGGAATATTTACGAGTAAAAGAAATAAATAAGCTAAAATAGGGAAAAGAAGCAGAATTTTCATATTTTTTAAATTAAAAATTATTAAATCCATAATAAGAATTTTCTAGAATTTGCAAATTTTTTAAAAAATTTTTCTAAAAAAGTATTGTTTATTTTTGCAGATGCTTGTCTTGAGAATATAAGCCCAAAATCATTTTTTTCAATAAAAACTTTCAAACTAAAAAAAATTAAATAATATATTTTAAACTTATAATTTTTAACTTTCTAAAATGTTTATCCACTTACACAACCATAGCCATTATTCAATTCTTGAATGATTACCGAAACCTGCACATTATGCAAAGAAAGCCAAAGAATTTTGAATGACGGCAGTTGCTTTGACTGATACTTGAAATGCTCACGGTTTACATGAATTTTATAAAGCTTGTAAAGCTGAATGAATAAAGGCTATTTTGTGAGCAGAGGTTTTTATTGAGTCTAGTTTGGACCCAAAACTAGAACACAAAACAGTTTTACTTGCAAAAAATTTTCAGTGACATAAAAATATTATAAATATTATTTCTAAATCAAATTTGGATAATCCATGAAAAACTCCAAAAATTAGCTTAGATAATATAAAAAAATTAAAAAATTCTTTGTGAAAAGATTATGATGTGGATTTAGAGATTATTTGCCTTTCTGGTCCAATGACTTGAGAAATTCCTTATTATATTCTTTGCTGAAAAAGTGATAAAGAAATTCTTGCAAAAATTAGAGATTATCAAAATATTTTTTGAGAAGAAAATTTTTTTTTAGAACTTTTGTATCATGACGATATTCCTAAACAGAAATTAATAACAGATAAATTAATAGAAATAAATAAAAAATATTCTATTCCAGTTGTGGCTTGTCAAAACTGTTATTACATAAATAAAGAAGATAAAGTTACTCAAGATATAATAAAAGCTCTTTGAACTTGACATGAACTAGAAAATCCTGATAGACCAACTTTGATAAATTGAGATTATTCATTTGCAAGTGAAGAAGAAATGCAAATGTTATTTGGGTTTTTACCAGAAGCTCTTGAAAACACTGTCAAGATTGCTGAAATGGTAAATATCAAAATAGAAACTGGATGAATCTTAATTCCAAATTTTGAACTTCCAGAAGAACATCAAAAAATTTATGATGAGGCTTTGGAAATGGAAAAAGAGGAAGATTGAATTCAAAAGCTTTCTTCAGAAGAATGGTATTTGAGATATTTATCTTTCAAATGATTAAATTGGAGATTTGATTATGGTTTTTCTAAAGAAGAAATTTTTGAATTGATAAAAAAAGTTCCTTGAAAAAAGCTAGAAAAAAAACTTCAAGAAACTTCACCAGAAGAATTAAAAGCCCTTTCATTAACTTATTATACAGATAAGAAAAAAGAGTTTTTAAAAACATTAAGTGAAGATAAACAAAAATATATAGAAAGACTTGAATATGAGCTTGTTGTAATTCATGAAATGTGATTTGATGGATATTTCCTTATAGTTGCAGATTATATAAATTGGGCAAGAGATAATGAAGTTCCTGTTTGACCTTGAAGATGATCTGCAGCTTGATCTGTTATGGCATATTTATCAGGAATTACGGATTTAGATCCAACAAAATATGATTTACTTTTTGAAAGATTTTTAAATCCAGCTAGAGTTTCAATGCCTGATATTGATACAGATTTTGCAGATAATGAAAGAGATTTAGTTGTTGATTATTGTAGAAGAAAATATTGAGCAGATCATGTTGCTCAAATATGTACATTTTGAACTTTTGCTGCTCGTGCTGCTGTAAAAGATGTTTGAAGAGTTATGTGAATTCCTTTTGCTGAAATGAACGAGTTGGCAAAATTAATTCCAGAAAAACCTTGAACAAAATTAAAATGAGCTTTAGAAGATAGTTTAGAATTTAAACAAGCTTATGAAAAAAATCCAAAATACAAAAATATAATAGACAATGCTTTAAAAATTGAATGAAATGTAAGACAACTTTGAGTTCATGCTTGTGCTGTTATCATTGCTCCAAAATCGATAACGAACTTTACAGCCTTACAACATCCACCAAAAGATGAAAATATAACAGTTACTCAATATTCAGCTTATCCTCTTGAAGATCTTTGACTTTTGAAAATGGATTTTTTATGACTTAGAAATTTGACTATCATAAAAAGAGCTTTAAAAATTATTAAAAACCATAAAAATATAGACTTGGATATAAGCAAAATCCCACTTGATGACAAGGGGGTTTTTGATATTTTTTCTGCTTGAGATACAACTTGAGTTTTTCAATTTGAATCTGATTGAATGAGAAAGTATTTAAAAGATTTATCTCCAAATAGATTTGATGATTTGATTGCGATGGTTTCTCTTTATAGACCTTGACCATTAGCTTATATTCCAGCTTATATTGAAAGAAAATTTTGAAGAGAAGAAATAAAATATATGACTGATGATTTGAAAAAAATTTTAATTGAAGAATGATGTAATGAAGAACAAATTGAAGAACAAAGAATAATGCTTGAAGAAGATTTGAGAAAAATTCTTGATGTAACTTATTGAATCGCAGTTTATCAAGAACAATTAATGTTTATTGTTCAATATATGGCTTGATTTTCTCTTTGAGAAGCTGATTTACTTAGAAGATGAATTTGAAAGAAAAAAATAGAAGTTATAGAAGAATTAAAAAAAGAATTTATTGAAAAATGAAAAAACCATAGAAATTATCACCCAAGAGTCACTAGATATATTTATGAAGAAATGATTCAACCAGCTGCAAACTACTCTTTCAATAAATCTCATGCTGCTTGTTATGCTTATATTTCTTATCAAACTGCATATTTAAAAGCTCACTTTAGAACAGAATTTTTAACTTCTGTTATGGTAAGTGATGAGGAAAGTATGGAAAGAATTGTTATGGAAGTTTGAGAATGTGAAAGTCACTGAATAAATGTTTTGGCTCCTAGTGTGAATGAATCTTTGAAACATTTTACTTTTATTGATGATAAAAATGTCAGATTTGGCTTAAAAGCTATAAAATGACTTTGAGATTGACCAATTGATAAAATTATTGAAACAAGGACTTTGCTGAAAGGATGATTTGTTTCTTTACAAGATTTTGTAGATCGTTGTCCTAAAGAAGTTATAAATAAAAAATCTTTGGAAGCTTTGATTAAATCTTGAGCAATGGATGATTTGTGAAAAAGATGAGAAATGTGGGCTTCTATTGAAGAAATAATTAAATATTCAAGGAAAGGTGAAAAGAAAAAAGAATCAAATCAAATTTGACTTTTTGATTTTGATTGAACTTATGAAGAAAAATTAGAATTAAAAAAAGTTATAGATTTTACATTTGAAGAAAAGTTAAAATGAGAAAAAGAAATGATAGGTTATTCTGTGAGTTGACATGCTCTTGATTGATTAAAAAAGTATTCTGAGAAAAGAAGTAATAATACAAAAAAATTAAAAATGAGTTTTGAAGAGTTAGAGAAGTTAGAAGCACCTAACCATAATCCTCTATTTAAAGGAGAGGAGATAAATCAAGATGTTGCTTCCCCCTCTCCTTTAAGTAAAGGGCTGGGGTGAGGTTCTAAACAAGAAATCGTTCAAGCTGTTTGATTGATTATTGATTTAAGGAAAGTTATTACAAAAACAGGTTGATATATGACTTTTTTGAAATGTGAATGATTCGATTATGATTTTGAAGTTGTAATTTTTCCAAAAGATTATGAAAAATATGCAGATAAATTAGCAACTGATAAAATTGTTATTGTGAACGGAGCTTTAAATATCAATTTTGAATACAAAAGAAAATCTATTCAAGCTCGTGAAATCAAAATTGTTACAATTAGTCAAGTTAGAGAACAGGCTCGTGATTTATCTTTGTTTTGTAACACAAAAAGAATTGTTTGAATTAGTAAGCCAGATTTAGAAGAAGCTCAAGAAAATGTAAACATAACTGAAGCAAATCCTATTACCAAAAGTAGAGATGTTTCTCTAAAACATTTTGAAAGTTTAGAACAAGAACATTTTGAAATTTTAGAACAAAAAAATCTTAAAGAAAATATTTCAGAATTTATTATAAAAATTCCTATTTCGGCAAAAAAAGAAGATTTACATGATTTAAAAGAATTTTTATCTACTGAAGAAAAATGAGATACAAAAATTTTTATAGAATTGAAATGACAAAAAGTTTATACAAAATCTAATATTAAAAATATTACAAATTTGGAAAATTGGATAGAAAAAAAATGGTAAAAAAATTGCACTCAATTGAGTGCAATTTTTTTTAATAAATTTCATTCATATCAATAACTTGAGAATCTGCAGGGGCTTTAATTTCTACATTTTTAAATTCAATCTTTCAATCATTTGAGATATTCATTTCAAGAATTTTTTTTGTTCAAATACTTCCATTAATATTCATTCTAACATTATCTTTGTTGTCTTTAAGATCAATTTCTAAGTTAAAATTTCAAGATAGTTTTTCTGATTTTGAAGAAGAATGCAGTTTTAAAGCTGTAAATGGATTTTTAGAAAAATTTATTTTGTTATCAAGTTTCAAATATTTATCAGCATATTTTCAAGAAGTAGTTATTTTAAAAACTTCTTTTGATCTTTCTTTTATAGATGTAGTTCAAGAAATATTTCCATTAGATATATTCATTTTTGAGTCAGCAAACTTTGAAGTTAAATCTAAATTAACATTAGAAAAAGAATTATCAGAATTTAAATTTACTAGCATATTTAAATTAAGAGAAAGATCTGAAATTATAGTTTTTAAAGTAATAGATTTTTTCCTTGCATATTCAAAACTAATTCAATCTTTTGGGTAAAGTTTTTGATCTGGAACTACTGAAAAAGTTACTTTTTCTAAACTTGTATCAACGAAATTCATTTCACCAGAAATTTTTTCAATTTGATTAACTTTTGTTGCAGAAAATCCAAAAACTGTATTGTTTCATAAATCAACATAAAATTGAGCTCAAATATCACTTAAATTAGAAAGTAATTCGTTATATTGAGAGTTGCTACAAGTTTTTCAATTAATTGGGTCAAATTTATTTGCAAATTCTTTTACTTTATCACAAGCATATTTTGTTGGAACAACATAATATCTATTTCAAGATTTCTTATAGGCTTTGAAAAGTGGCTTTGAAAAATCTTGTTTTAAATCTTTAAAAATAGTTTTATGGTCAATAGTTTCTAATTTAGTTAAAATATCTGCATAAACTTTATCAGAAAATTTTAAATATTTTCAATCTTTAAATAAAGTTTTTGCTGGTTCTATAAACATAGAATAAAGTCAAGCTTCATCTTTTGTTTCTAAATTTTTCATAAGTAAATAATAATTTCAGTCTTTAGAAATGAAATCTACAAAACTTTTTATTTCAAGTTTTATTTGTTTTTCTCATTTTGGAACTGCATTTATAATTGCTTCAATATGTCATTTTATTTGACTATCAAATTCAGAAACATTTATTTGATAATTATTTATATTAAATTTTGCATCAAATTTTCATAAACTTTCTTCATCAACCAAAATATCCATTTTAAAATTTCATTTTTCTTCATAAGAAGAATATTCTTTTATATATTTTGTAGCTTCTTTAATAGCTTTTTCTAAATTATCAATAAAAGATAATTGTAATTTAACTAATTTTTCATCTAAAGCTTTTTGATCACTTTCAGAAATATTCGTTAAATAAGTAGCAGACTTCAAAGCTAATTTTGAATCTTTAATTTTAGCTCTAATGTAATTAATAATAAGAAACATTTGTTTTTCTTTTTCAGATAACTCATAATAATTATATTTATCTGAAACTTTAGCTAATTTTGAATCTAAGCTATCTAAAAGTTTCTGATTTTTTTCTGCTTTGCTCATTAAAGTATTAATTCTTGAAATCAAAATTTTTCAAGAGTTAAGTTTCAAAATTTCATTTTCATATTCACTAGATGAATAAATTCAATAATCAAAATAAGAAGTTCCTAAATCTATACCTTTGGCCATAACTAAAGCAGAAGCCGAGTTAGTATTCCATAACAAAAAACTTCACAAAATCAAAACTGATAACAGTTTTTTTAGTTTATTCATATAAAAATAGTTAAAAATAAAAGCACTTTTAAAAGTACTTTTATTTTAGTAAATAATATTTTATTTGCAAAAAATTATCTAAAAATTAAATATTGAGTTTTAAAAATAATTCTTGGTGGATCGAGCGGGGCTCGAACCCGCGACCTTGTCCTTAAGAGGGACCTGCTCTACCAACTGAGCTATCAATCCTAATAAAACAGAAAGATTATATAGATTTTTTGTAATATGCAATTTTTTTTAAAAATTTGTATATTTGCTTAATTCAGCTATAAATTTTATCTAAAAATAGTTAATTTATATTGATAATAAAAAGATTATTTCAAATAAACAGAAAATATTGATTTTATAACAAAATTCTTTACTATAAAGAGAAATTATTTTATTATTTATTAAAAAAAATTTAGATGAAAAAAAAGTTAGGATTCAAAATATTTTTTATATTATTTCTTTGAATTTCTCTTTATGGATTTCATAAAATGAGTGAAGTAAATTATAAAAAACATTTAGAAATAAAAGAAATTTTTGTAAGCCATCCAGAATTATTGCCAACAAAAGAAACAGCTAAATACACAGCAATGTGATTCAAAAATTTCCGAGCTGATTTATATTGGCTTCAAGCAATTCAATATATTTGATGAAATGCAATTAGCTCTGAATACAAAAAATATCTTTTTGCAATACTTGACTTAATAACAGAGTTAAATCCATATTTTGAACATCCATATATAATATGACAACTTCTTTTGCCAAGTTATAATGAAAGATATGAAAATTTAGATAAAAAGTGACAAGAAAAACATATAAACGAATGAATTGAATTATGATTAAAATGAATAAAAAACTTTTGTGATGAAAAAAAAGTAGAGCTGATTATGAAAGAAGATAATTTACAAAAAGTTTGGACAGAAGAAAAATATAAAGATCCTTGTAAATCTTATCAAATTCCATTTAATTTAGCATTTATTTATTTTTATTACAAAAAAGATCCACTAACATCTTCTCAGTATTATAAATTAACAAGTGCAAATAGTGATTCTCTTGAATGAGCCAAAATAATGTCAGTTATAATGAGTTGAAAGTGATGAGATAGAGAAAAATCTTTTTATATGTTTTTGAATATGGCAAGTACTTCTTCAACTGATAATGATAAACAATGTTTGGCTTTTGCAACAGATTTACAAAAATTCTGATTAAGCTGAAAACTTGTTTTAAATGCAAATACGGTTTCTGAGATAGAGAAACAAAGAAACAAGATTTTTCCAAAATTTGATGGAAAAAAAGAAACAGAAATTTTAGCTGACACTAAATGTGTAAATTATCTTAACAAAGCTATTCGTGAGCTTAATATGAAATATGTTGAAGATGCAAACGAAGTTTATAAAAAGAAATTTTGATTTGATGCTCTTTCAGCAAAAGAACTTTTTGATAAATGATTTATAAAATTTTTGCCAACAGATTTTCAACAATATGGAGATTATGGAATTATTTATAAACTAGACAGAGAAACTTGAAGATTTGACTACAAAATGGGAAGATATGGAGAAGAATAAAAAATGAACTATAGTATATTAAAAATTAATATTTTTAAAATGCATATAACAAAATTAGCTATTTTCGAACAAAAAGAAATTAGAAAAATTATTCATGAAAATGAACGGTATTTTTCAGTTATTGATATAATTGAAGTATTGACATGAAGCCCAACACCAAGACAATATTGGGGAAAAATAAAGACTCGTGAATTTATAAATATTGAACTGTCCCCAATTTGGGTACAGTTGAAAATGAAAGCATCAGACTGAAAAATGAGGCTAACAGATTGTGTGAATACAAAAAATGCTTTTAGGTTAATTCAATCAATACCAAGTAAAAAAGCTGAACCATTTAAAATGTGGTTAGCACAAGTTTGAAAAGAAAGAATAGATGAAATAGAAAATCCAGAATTATCAATGGATAGAATGAAGGAATTATATGAACAAAAATGATATACAAAAGATTGGATAGATAAAAGATCAAGAAGTATTGCAGTAAGGCAAGATTTAACTGATGAATGGAAAGATAGATGAGTTCAAATTTGAACAGAATATGCAATTTTAACAGCAGAAATAAGCAAAGCAACTTTTTGAATGACTCCAAGTGAATATAAGAATTTCAAATGATTAAAAAAAGAAAACCTAAGAGATCATATGACAGACTTGGAATTAATATTTAATATGTTAGCAGAAGCCTCTACAACAAAAATAATGAAAAATAAAAATCTTAAATGATTCAATGAATGTAAACAAGCAAGTAAAGTATTGCTTGAAATGCCAGAAAGGAGCTTGAAAGTAAATCATGAGAAAAAGTAATTACTAAGCAAAATTATTTAGAGTGATGAGATAAGAAGAAATTAAAATAGTTTATTTAGAATAAAAAAACAATTTATTTGAGTACATAATAATTTTTGTATTATGAAAAATAAAATTTTTCCAGAAGAATCTATGAAAAAAGTAATTTTTTCTTTGATTGATAAAGATAAGTACAAAGTTTTTCTTTTCTGAAGCCGAGCCAGAGGAGATTTTAAATATAATTCAGATTATGATATTTGAATAAAATGAGAACAGAAGCTAGAATATAGGACTTATTTGAAATTAAAAAGAAAACTTAATGAATTACCATATTTGGTTGATCTTGTTGATTTTTCTGTTGCAAATGAGGATTTCAAAGATTTAGCTCTTAAAAAAATTATATTATGGAATTAATAAGACTATAAAAACAAATTCTGCTTTTAGAAAAGGCAAATAAAACATTAGAAAGTATTTTTGAAAAAGATGTAAATTTATTAAATGAACTTGAAAGAGATGGGGTTATTCAAAGATTTGAATATAATGTTGAACTTTCTTGGAAAACTCTTAAAAAAATTTTAGATTATATGAAACTTGATGTAGTTTCTGCACCAAGGGAAGTTATAAGAGAGTCTTACAAATTGTGATTCATAGATGATTTAGATTTATGGGAAGAATTTGTTGATATTAGAAATCAAATGAGTCATATTTATAGCTAATATTGCAGTGAAGATAACTTTGAATTCATAAAAGCTCATCATAAAAAAATTTATGATATGGTTCAAAAATTGAAAGAAAAATATATTAAATAACAAAAAAATTATGCACAGTGAAACAAGCACTCTTGGGGTAAAAAAAATTACAGCTCAAGAAATTAGACAAAAATATTTGTCTTTTATGGAAAGCAAAGGACACAAAATAGTTCCTTCAAGCTCTTTAATTCCTGAAAATGATCCAACAACTTTGTTTACTGGATCTGGAATGCAACCTATGGTTCCTTATTTACTTTGAGAAAAACATCCTCTTGGGACAAGAATTTGTGATTCTCAAAAAAGTTTTAGAAGTGGTGATATTGATGATATTTGAGATAACAGACACACTACTTTTTTTGAAATGCTTTGAAATTGGTCTTTATGAGATTATTTTAAAAAAGAACAAATAGAATGGATTTTTGAATTTTATATCAAAGAATTATGACTTGATCCAAAAAGAGTTTATGTAAGTGTGTATAGAGGAAATTCTGAAGTTGGAATTGCTCAAGATGATGAAGCAGTTGCTTTGTGGCAAGAACAATTTAAAAGTGTTTGACTTGAAGCAAAAGCTGTAAATATGGCTGAAGAAAAATGAACTCAGTGAGGAAAAATATTTTATTATAATGAAAAAGAAAATTGGTGGTCAAGAGCTGGAGTTCCAGAAAATATGCCAGTTGGAGAACCTGGAGGACCTGATTCAGAAATGTTTTGGGATTTTGGAGAACATTTAGGACTTCATGAAAAATGGTTGGAAGAAAGAAAAAAATCTTGAAAATATAGAGAACAAGATGAACACTGTCATCCTGCTTGTGATTGTGGAAGATTTCTTGAATTTGCCAACAATGTATTTATGCAATTCAAAAAAACTGATTCTTGATTTGAGGAATTAGCTCACAAAAATATTGATTTTGGTGGAGGTTTGGAAAGAATAGTTGTGGCTCTCAATGATGATCCAGATGTTTTTTTGTGAGATGTTTTTGATTCTATTAGAACAAAAATTGAAGAACTTTCTGGGAAAAAATATGGAGAAAATGAAAAAGAAACTAAAGCTTTTAGAGTAATTATGGATCACCTAAGAGCTGCAACTTTTTTGATTTCAGACTGAGCTTTTCCATCAAACAAAGATCAATGATATTTTACTAGAAGACTTTTGAGAAGAGCTATAAGATTTGCAAGAGATTTGTGAATCCATTGAGGACTTTCAGCTAAAGTTGCTGAAGTAGTTATTGCTGAATATGCACATCATTATACAGAATTACTGGAGAAAAAAGATATGATTATTTCAGAAATAGAAGCTGAAGAAAAACAATTTCTTTTTACTTTGGAAAAAGGGTTGAAAGAATTTGAGAAACTTATTAGCCCATCAGCACAACTTCACCCTACCCCTCTCCTTAGAGGAGAGGGAATAGCACAAGAAATTTCTTGAAAGGAAGCTTTTAAACTGTATGACACTTATGGTTTTCCTCTTGAAATGACTTTGGAATTAGCAGAAGAAAAATGATTACAAGTAGATGTAGAATGATTTAATATGGCTTTTGAAGAACACAAAAATTTATCAAGAGCTGGAAGTGAACAAAAATTTAAGTGAGGTTTAGCTGATGCTAGTGAAGCAACAACAGCTTTGCATTCAGCAACTCACTTGATGCTTGCTGGTCTTAGAAAATATTTGTGAGAACATGTTCACCAAAAATGAAGCAATATTACAGCTGAAAGACTAAGGTTTGATTTTAATAATGAAGAAAAAGTAAGTGATGAAATTTTGAAAAAAGTTGAAGATTATGTAAATGAAGCTCTTTCTTCTTGACTTCAAATAACTATGACAGAAATGCCAAAACAAGAAGCTTTGGAATCTTGAGTTGAATGAAGTTTTTGGGAAAAGTATCCAGAAGTAGTAAAAGTGTATTCTATGTTTTGAGAAAATTGAGTTGTTTATAGTAGAGAGCTTTGTTGATGACCACATATTGAAAATTCAGAAAATATTTGAAAGTTTAGAATAGTGAAAGAAGAGGCTAGTAGTAGAGGAGTAAGAAGAATTAAAGCAGTTTTGGAAAAGTAATAAAGTTGGATAATATTTTAATTTTTAAAAAAGTAATTATGAAAAAAGTAATTCTATTAGTAATCTTATTTTTCTCTTTTTTTCAAACAAGTTTTGCTTGTATGCCATTTTTTCCAAATGAACTTCTTATTTGAACTTTTGAGTGAGTAGAAAATAGAGTTCATCCAGATAAAAGCTTTAGAGAATGAAGAAATATACAATTTATAAAAGTATCTGATGTAAAAAAACCTTTAGATAATTATTGAGAAATTGGGAAATATTATTTTCTTCATAGTGATAATAATGATGTGGACTTTGATGTAAATAAGTATAAAAAATGAGACCAAGTTATTATGATTTCAAATTATAATAATTGAAATTATGAAGATTATTTTGCAGTGTATCAAATAGGAAAATTGATAAGGAAAAAAAATGAAGAATTAGATATAGTAGACACTCAATGAAATTTTAAAGATTGGTGAAAATCTTTGTGGCAATGTTGAAATTATAAGTCAGATGATGTAATGGACAAGAAAGATTTATTATATCAAGTAGCTTATTTTATTGATGTTGGAGTTCCATTTGATAAAAATTCTTTAACTTCTAGTGTTGTTTATTCTTCAAATTCTAGTATTGTTTATTATATCAGTTGAGCATATTTCATAGATCAATTTATTCAATGAAAGTGAGAAGAATATATTTGAATCTGACTAATTTTACAAGTTTTAGTTTTTGTGATTTATGGATTTATACTGTATTTTTTGATAAGGTTTTTGACTAAATGAAAAGCAAGTAAAAAGCTTATTATTCCAATTATTATATTTTTAGTAATTATAGTTTTGGCATATTTATTATTAGGGGTTAGGTTGTAGATTCAAAAAGAAGAAGCAAGTTCTAGAGGCATGAGGAGAATTAAGGCAGTTTTGGAGAAGGAGATTTATTTATCGTCCCGTTTCAAATCCAACTAGTTTTGTTAGATTCAAAACTTGGACTTAAAAACTCATAAAATTATTCTAAATAATTATCTAAAAATGAGTTTAGTAAAATTAACAGCTAAATCAAATTTATTTTCCAAAAGTAAAGTATAAGCATTCAAAATACTGCTATAATCCCTTATTCTAACAAGAGAATAGGCTTTTGAAACATCATAAGCTCCAGCATATTTTTCCAAAAGTTCTATTTTTATCTCTCATTTTTCTATTTCACTTTTCCAGTCTTCCTTTACTATTGCTAAAGGAGACTTTTTTC
>JBBILU010000026.1:0-14797 GCA_037444775.1 Candidatus Altimarinota bacterium | reverse complement strand
GATATTTACAACAATATCAATTAGTTTGAAATATGGAGGGAGAAAATGTAGCTTATAATTCACAATTCAGCACAGACCACCCCCAACCCCTCCTTAGTAAGGAGGGGAGAAAAACACCTTTACTATCCTCCCTCCTTAGTAAAGAGGGAGTTAGAGGGTGGTCAGCTAATGCCTCAACTCTCACAGGTTACACAATAAAAAGTTTAGGTTCTGATTTATGAATAATTTATTCTGGTTCAACAGAAATGCATAAAAGTTTTACATGAACTTTTGATGTAAGAAATACAACAAGTTTAACAAGAATAGTTTTTGCAGAATGAGATGAAATAACAAGTTCTTCAGGTTCAGAATTATTTAGTAATATTTATAACAGAGATAAATTACTTTTGCAAAATAAAGAACTTGCAAAATTGGATGATAGTTTGGTAGAATATTGGGATATGGAATCACTTGTTAGTGATTGAATATTAAAAAGTTTTTGAAAAAATTGAAATAATGCTATTTTTAGTTGACCCATCTCATTAGTTGAATGAATATCTTGAAAATGAATAGCTTCAAATTCTTCTACTTGACAAGTCTTATCTGATTTTAATCCAACTATTTTATCGAAGGACTTTACAATTTCGGTTTGGGTTAAATTTGATAATTTTAATAATAATTATCCCCATATAATTTCAACAGAAGGTCATAATTGAATAAATTTTCATTGAATGTGAAATGTTTATTGAATTAACAATAAAAAAATAACATTTTATTTACAAGCAAATAATAGTCAACTTGATAGATCTAATTTTATGTGAGGTTCTTTATGAAATAAAAAAACAGAATTAGAATGGCATAACATAGTTATTTCTAGAAAATTATGATTATCTAATATGTGGATCGATTGAGCAATAGATCAGAGTTCATCATCTTACAATAATTTAAATTATTCTTGAACAAAAATTAGTTTTTTAAATTGATACACCCCAAATTGAAATCAAAAATTAAACTGAACAATTGACGAAGTTCGTATCTACAACCGTGCATTATCAGAAAAAGAAATCAAGGCAGTGTATGAAAGTACGGTGAAATAATTTTGCAAGAGATGTTTGGCAAAAACATCTCTTTTTGTTTGAACGAATATTACAATTATTTTATATTTTTGTTTTTGAAAAAAAATTATTTTTTAGCTTTTTCTAAAACCATCATATTCTCATTTTCAAGCTAAAATTAAATAAGTGTCTGGAATAGATTTTCATATTCAAATTAGCATTTGTATACTTATTTTTGCAATTGCTTCTCCAGAATTAAATAATCAAATACAAGCTCAAACAATTTGATCTTTTTTACATCAAGGATTTTTTCATCTATTTATCCATTTTTCTCAAAATATTTTATTTGCTAAAAATCCATCATTTTTTCAAGGTTGGAACATATGAATTTCATCCTTGAATTCTTTTATCAAATCTCTAGAGTTTTTAATAACTTCTTTTGCTCATAAAATAGCATAATAAAAATCTTTTTTCTCTTGCTCGGATAGAGAAGAACTCATTTTTTTTACTTCTTCTTCAAAATCCATATTAAAAGAACTTTTTCAAATAGTTTCTTTTAGCTCAAATAATTTTATTAGAGATTCTTTGCTTATTAAATTAGCTTCTTTCTTTCAAAAAGATTCTTCTATTTCCGAAGCTAGTTTTTCTATAAGTTCACTTGTAGGAACTTGTCAAAATTCTTTAATTTTTTTCTTGAGTTCTTCTTTTTTTGATTCTGATAATCTGTCAATCATATTTTCTTAATTTATATTAGTACTAATATCAAGCTCTATACTTTCTTTTCTTTTTTGTTCCTCTGCTGTTATTTTATCAAGTTCTATTGCTGCTTGTTCTCAAAATTGTCATTTTGGATCTTCTGAAATTGTATTTTTCAAATAAAGTTTAGCTTTTAAATACTCTCATTTTTCTCAAGCTATAATTCAAAGGTTTAAATTAATTAAAGGATTATGTTTATTCAAACTATATCAAATATTAAATGCTTTTTCAGCATTATCAAAATCTTTTTTTTCTTTTAAAATCCATCATTTATATCAATAAAAATCATCATACTTTGGATATAGTTCAAGTCATTTTTTTATCCATTTAAGTGCTTCAATTTCTTTTTGATTTATTAAATAATAATAAATTGCTAAACTTAAATCTTTAGGATCTGGATTTTGTCTTGTTGAAATTAATTTATTCAAATATTCAAGCATTTTGTTAGTATCCTCCAAAACATAATAATTGTAAATTAAGTTTCTGTAAACATCTTCTATTGGAGCAAACTTTTTATCAAGAGCTTTTATAAAATAAATATTAGATAAAATATATTCATGAAGCCTCATATTTGTAACTCAAAGCATATATAAAATATTTGGTTCATTTTTATCTATATCATAATAATCTCCAAGGTTTTTCTTAGCTAAAGTATAATTTCATAATTCAAAATTAGATTTTGCTAATATCTTTAACATTGGTAAATATCATTTTTTTGATTTTAATAAATTTTCTGATAAAACAATACTAACTGGATAATTTCAATTTTCAAAAATTGCTCATATTAAAAGTGCATCTTCATAATAAGATTGTTCTACTTTTAAGTTAATAAAAGCATTAAATGAATCTTTTACTTTTATTAATTGTGGGTTTTGAGTTGTTGGGTTCACTTTCAAATATTTTTTAAAATTTTCTTTACAAGTTTTTAAATTTACAGCACATGAAGCTGTTGTTAAATGTACAAAAAAATCATCTTTACTCATATTATATGTACTTAACTCATCTTTCATATCTAAATATCAAGAACTTGTAAAATCTGTTCTTGTTTTTGTGTACAAATAACTATAAACTAAATTTTCTTTATTCAGTTTTTCGTAATCTAATATATTTTTGTAATATGAATTTGCTATTTTAAATTTTTTCATTTTAAAATAAGTATCTCCAATTTTTTGAATCAAATCATTATCATCACTGTTATTTTTTAATGCTTCTAAATATTTTTTTAAAGCTAAAGCTAACTGGTCATTTTCTAAATATCTATCTCATTCAGAAACCAATCATTTAACGGCATATCTTTTTCTCAATGCTAATATTTTATTTTTTGTGTCTATTGCACTTTCTTTTTTCAAAATTTCATCATCACCTTTTGTTATTATTTCTTGCTTTTTTTCTCAACTTATTTCTTGCTTTTTATTTTCTACATAAGTTCTTAAAAGAAAGCTAGATAGCATAATAAATATTATTACAGCTGGAATTATCAAGATTGATTTTTTCATTTTTCATTTTTTTAATTAATAAAATCTAGTTTGGGTTAGAAAACTTTTTTGCAAAAGTTCAATGTAAATTACATTGTACTCTTATTTCAAAATCATCTAGGTAAGAAATATCAAAATTAGCATATAATTCTCAATCTGGTTCTATGAAAATTTCTTCTACTAAATCTTTATTTTCATCATATAATCAAATATTTCAAATAAAATGTTCTTCTTCCATTGAATGATTTCAAGTTATCTCAATAGAATTTCAATTAAATTCTATGAAAAAATCGTGGTCTAATTCAATATTCATTGAATATTTATCTAAATAAATTACTTCTTCTTTTATTTCTTGAAAAAATTCTTCATTTTCTCAACAAACTGGACAAATAAAATTATATCTTATTTCATCAAATTTTGTTCCCCTTTCAATGAGTTCATCAACTTCTCAAATCATTTCATTGTAAATATAATTACAATTTGTACATAAATATCTCATTATTTTTTATTTAAAAAATATTTTACTTTTTAGATTATATAAAAAATTTTTATTTTTAAAAAAGAAATTTTCAAAAAAAATTCTTAAATTTTTCTTTTCACTTTGAATTTGATTAATTTTTTGAATAATAACTGGCTTTCTTCATTTTAATATCTTTTAGTTATAATTGTTTGTACTCTGTGAAAAATGTAATTAACTAAAACTTATTCAGTTTATTTAAATAATTCTTTAGAGCAATTTTATGAGTTTTTAAGTCCAAGTTTTGAATCTAACAAAACTGGTCGGATTTGAAACGGGACGATAGAAAATATTTGTAGTGAATGTTAAATGTTGATGATGTGCAAAAACTATTACTAAAGAATTAGAAAAGTTTTGATATAAAAATATTGAAATAGACTTTTCAAATGGTGTCTCCTCAAATAAAAGAAAAATTTCTTTTATTTGAGATAAGCAAAAAGCAAAAGAAGTTTTAGTTTCTCTTTGATATCCAGAATATGGAAGTATTGAAGCACAAAGTTTTCTTAAAAAAGCAAAAAGTTTTGTGAGTTGTGCTGTCTGAAAAATATAATTTTTAAACTAAAAAACTATGAAAAATATATCTCAAACTCATATTTTGATGTGAGTTATTGTCCTTTTAGTGTGCATAATTTGAGCTGGAGCTTTTTATCTGGTAAATCTTGAAAAAGAGAAAAAAGTTTCTCTTGAACAAAACAAAATTCCTTTTGAATGATATTCAAAAATGATGGAAGATCATTGCAAAATGATGCCAGAAATGCAAGGATGTGAACCATATTTAGAACTTTTGTGAAAAAAAGAATTTTCATGAGAAAAAAAGAAAAATAAACAAGTAGAAGAACAAGAAGAAGATATTTCTTCTCTTCCAATAGCAAAAGAAACTCAAATAGTAGAACTAAAAGATGGAGATTCCTATACTATGGAAGTAACAAAAATCAAAAAAGAAGTATGAAATACACAGATTGAAATGTTTGCTTATAATGGAAGTGTTCCTTGACCAGTGATAAAAGTAGCTAAAAATAGCAAAATTACCTTAAAGTTTATAAATAAAGTACAAAATTTGGAAACTACTTTGCATTCTCATTGACTTAGATGAGATGATGCAAATGATTGAGTTCCAATAGAAATGATGGGGAAGCAAAAAATTATGAAATATGGAGATGAGTTTGAATATAAACTTACTTTTCCAGATGAAGGAATTTATTGGTATCATCCACATGTGAGAGAAGATTTACAACAAGAAAAATGAATGTATGGAAATTTTTTGGTAAAACCAAATAATCCAGATTATTGGTCAAAAGTAAATAGGGAAGAAACTCTTATTTTAGATGATATTTTACTTGAAAATAGTAAGATAGAAACTCTTCATGCAGAATTTGCCAATTATGTTTTGATGGGAAGATATGGCAATACTATGCTAATAAATTGAGATTCTGCTTACAATTTGAAAGCAAAAAAATGAGAAATTATCAGAATGTATTTTACCAATGTTTCAAATACAAGACCCTATAACATAAAAATTCCTTGAGCTAAGATTAAACTTGTTTGAGGAGATAATGGAAAGTATGAAAAAGAAACATTTATAGAAAATTTTGTTATAGCTCCTGCGGAAAGATATATTGTAGAAGTGTACTTTCCTGATTCTGGAACTTTTGAAATTCAAAACAATACTCCAGTTTCAAAATATACCTTGTGAAAAATTGAAGTAAATGAAGAAAAAATAGAAACAAGTTATAAAAAAGAATTTGAGACTTTAAGAGAAAATAAAGAAATGATAGCAGAAGTACAAGTTCTTCAAAAATATTTTGATAAAAAAGCAGATAAAAGTATCATTTTAACCTTATGACATAAGTGAATGCAGTGATGAATGTGAAGTATGTGAGGAATGTGAATGAAAAATATGATGTGAGATCATGCTTCAAATGATGGAATAGAATGGGAAGACTCTATGCAACAGATGAATAAAAATTCAAATACTGATATGTTAGAATGGAAAATAGTTGATAATGAAACAGCAAAAGAAAATATGAATATTTTTTGGAGTTTTAAAAAATGAGACAAAATAAAAGTAAAAATTTTTAATGATCCCAATTCTATGCATCCAATGCAACATCCTATTCATTTTCATGGACAAAGATTTTTGGTGATTTCAAGAGATTGAGTAAAACAAACAAATCTTGTTTGGAAAGATACTTCTCTGGTAAAATCCTGAGAAACAGTAGAAATTCTTGTTGATATGACAAATCCTTGATTGTGGATGAGCCATTGTCATATAGCTGAACATTTAAGTGCTGGAATGATGATGCATTTTGAAGTAAAAGAGTAACAAAAGTAAATCCTGAAATCGGACCTTATTCAGTTTATTTAAATAATTCTTTAGTGAGAAATTAGTAAAAAAAATTTTTTACTTGAAAAATAACCATTGTTGATATAATAGCAATGGTTATTTTTTAAAATTTTATACAAATATGACAACAAATGAATTTCCAAAAAAGTATTCTCCTGAATCTTTTGAGGATAGAATTTACAAAAATTGGGAAACTACAGGTCTTTTTAAACCTAGAGAAAGTACAACTGGAGAAAATTTTTATATTCCTATGCCTCCTCCAAATGTAACTAGTAAGTTGCATATTTGACACTCTGTTATGTTAACACTGGAAGATATTATGACAAGATATCATAGAATGAAATGAGATTCTACATTACTTTTGCCCTGAACAGATCATGCTTGAATTTCTACACAAATTAAAGTTGAAGAAAAATTAGCTAAAGAATGAAAAAATAAACATAATATGACAAGAGAAGAATTTTTGAAAGAATGTTGGGATTGGAATACAACTTATTGATGAATTATTCAAGGTCAATTTAGAAAAATGTGAACTAGTTGTGATTGGTCAAAAGAAAAATTTACTTTTGAACCTTCTATGAATAAAAGAGTAAATAAAGCTTTTGTAGATTTGTACAACAAAGGTTTGATTTATAGATGAGAATATATGGTTAATTATGATCCTGTTCTTGATACTGTTATTTCAGATCAGGAAGTAATTTACAAAGAGGAAAAATGAAAATTATACTATATAACTTATTTTGCTGCTTGAAGTGATACTGAAGTAGTAATAGCTACAACTAGACCAGAAACTTTACTTTGAGATGTTGCTGTTGCTGTAAATCCAAAAGATAAAAGATATAAAAAATTATTAAAAATGGGGAAAAATTTAATGCTTCCTATAATTAATAGAGAAATTCCTTTGATTGCTGATGAAATGGTTGATATGGATTTTTGAACTGGTGCTGTTAAAATAACTCCTGCTCATGATCCTAATGATTTTGCAGTTGCAAAAAGACATAATTTACCAACTGATATTGTTGTCATTTGAAAAGACTGAAAAATGTCAAAAATAGCTTGAATATTTGCTTGACAAGATTATAAAGTTGCTCGTGAAAATATTGTAGAACTTTTAAAATCAAAATGAAATTTAATAAAAATTGAAGATCATGTTTCAAAAGTTGGTTACGGAGAAAGATCTAATGCAAAAGTTGACACAATTATCTCAACTCAATGGTTTGTAAAAATAGATCCAATTGTAAAAAAAGTAATAAAATGATATAGAGCAAAAGAATTTGAAATTATTCCAAAAAGATTTAATAAGATTTTTGAAGATTGGATTTTTAATCTTAGAGATTGGTGTATTTCAAGACAATTAATTTGGTGACACCAAATTCCAGTTTGGTATGATGAGGCATGAAATATGTACTGTGCTGAAAGCATAGAAGATGCTCAAAAACAAGCTCCAGAATGAGCTATTTTGAAACAAGACACCGATTGTTTAGATACTTGGTTTTCTTCAGCTTTGTGGCCTTTTGCTTCTCTTGATTATGATATGTGGTGATGAGAACAAAATGAATTAATAAAAAGATTTTACCCTGCTTCAGTTTTGGAAACAGGTCATGATATAATTTTCTTTTGGGTAATTAGAATGTTATTATTTTGATATGAATTTACTTGAACAACTCCTTTTGAGAAAATTTATCTTCACGGACTTGTTAGAGACAAAATTGGTAGAAAAATGAGTAAATCTCTTTGAAATTGAGTAGATCCAGTTGATATGATTGTAAAACATTGAACAGATGCTTTGAGATTAACTCTTTCTATTTGAAACACTCCTTGAAATGATTTGAAATTTGATGAAGAAAATGTAGAAAATAATAAATTATTTATAAATAAATTATGGAATGCTTCTAGATTTGTTTCTGTTAATTTAGAGAATTCTAAAGCAACAAGAGATTATGAAAAATTAGAAAAACTTCTTGTTTCAAATTATAATAATTTGATGCATCACGAAAAATGGATTTTGTCAAGAGTAAAATATTTGAGTGAACTCGTAAGTTCTGGAATGAAAAATTATGATTTTTCTGTTACTGGTCAAGAATTACAAACTTTTACAAAAAATGATTTTTGCGATTATTACATTGAAGAATTTAAATTAACAAAAGAGATTTCAAAATTTGGAGATGAAGTTATTATTTATGTAATGAATACTTTACTTAGATTATGGCATCCTTATATTCCTTTTGTTACAGAAGAAATTTATTCTAAACTTTGATTTGGAGAAAATTTGATAATTGCTTCTTGGCCAAATATGAAATTAGAAAGAAACGAAGAAATAGAATTAGAAAAAAATTTAATTATTTCGATAATTAAAGAAATAAGAAATATAAGAGCTGAAAATGGTCTTGTGAAATCAAAAACTATAGATGTTAGAATATTTGCAAAAAATAAAAATTTAGAAATAGTTAATGAAAATTTATCACTTATTTGATGAATTGTAAATGCACATAATGCTGAAATCGCAGATAAAAGAGTTACAAATCCTAATTTTGCATATTGAGTTGTAAAAGCTTGAGTTGAAGTTTATATTGACATTTCTGGTTGACTTGATATTGAAAAAGAAACTGAAAGATTAAAAGAGCAAATTATTGATACTGAAGAATATATTGCAATTTTAGACAGAAAATTATTAAATCCAGCATTTGTTGAGAAAGCTCCTGAAAGCTTGGTTAGATCTGAAAATGATAAAAAGGTTCAGGCTCAAGATAAATTGAAAAAATTAGAAGAAAAATTAGCTAATCTAGGAAAATAATTAAATAAATATGAACTTTGTAAAAAATCTACAAATAAATTCTATAGAAGATTTATTTGAAATAATTATAAGAAATTATCATTATAAAAGCAGGGAAATATTCCCTCTTTTTGAGACAAAACTTAAAAAATTAATTTCTAAGTATGCAAAAGAAAAACCAAATATTTTGTTAGTAAAAGAGCTTTTTTCACAATTTAAAAGTGAGTTTTTGCATCATATAGAAATGGAGGAAACAAAATTATTTCCAGATTTACTTGAAATAGATTTGTATTTATCTAAGAAAAAAGATGTTCCTAAAAATTTATTTTTTGAATATTCTAGTTTTTCAAATGTTCAAAAAAATGAACATAAAGATTTTGAACATTATTTAAGTTCTTTATTTGATATTTATGAAAAACTTAGAATAAAAGATAGTTTGTACGATGAGTTTTATAAAGACTTAAAGTTTTTTATTGATATGAATGAAGAACATATTTATTTAGAAGATGTTTATTTAAACAAGATAATTAATTGAACAAAATAATCTTAAAGTAAAAAAGTATGTAGAATTTTTCTACATACTTTTTTTAATCTATAATCAAACTTTCAAACATATCAACTGGTTTTTCTATTCACATAATTTCAAGAACAGTTGGTGCAATATTTGCAAGTCATCAAATTGGCTTTGTTTTAATAACTTCTCAATTTGAAATATACCAAAAAGGAACTAAATTTGTTGTATGAGAGTTACAAGGAGCTTCTTTTGTTCACATTTGTTCGCAATTCCCATGATCTGCCGTTATAAGCAAATCTATAGAATTTTCATCACAAATTTTTATAAATTCAGAAGTTACTTTATCAAGAGTTTCTACTGCAATTGCTCAAGCTTCCAAAACTCAAGAGTGTCAAACTAAATCTCAATTAGCCAGATTTACAACATAAAAATCAAACTTAGAAGAATTTTTTCTAAATTCTTCCAGAATCTCAAAAGCTGACATTTCTGGATCTTTATCATATAATCATTCAATTTTATGAGAAGGAACTAAAATATGTTCTTCTCATTCAATTTTTCAGTTTCTTAATCAATTGAAAAATTTTGTTACATGTGCAAATTTTTCTGTTTCAGCTAAATGTAATTGAGTTAATCAGTTTTTTTGTAAAACTTCACTCAAGGTATTTGTAATATTTTGTTTATTTAAAAAGAAATTTCCAGTAAAATCTCAGTAAAATTTTGTCATAGTATAAACAAAATCTCAAGAAAATTTTTGTTCAAAAAATCTAGTTAATTGAGCTCATCTATCAGATCTAAAATTAAAATGAAGAAAAATATCTCATTTTTCAAACTTTCATCAAAAATTTACAGGTTCTATAAACTCATCAAAAATTCACTTTTTATAATTTTCTTCTAATAATTCCAGAGGTGTTAAATTTGTTATATTTTTTCACAAAATTGCATTATAAGTTTTTTCTGTTCTTTCAAGATTATTATCTCTATCCATTGCAAAATATCTTCAAGACAAACTTGTAATTTGAACATTTGGATAATCTTTTATAAATTCTAAAACTTCTTTTAAATAATTATAAGAATCTTTTTGAGGAGAATCTCTTCAATCTGAAAAAAGATCTAAAGAAATATTTATATTTTTTGGTATACTTTTTATAAGTCAATATAAATGTGGTTGATAAGAATGAATTCATTCAAAACCAAGCATTCAAGCCAAATGTAGAGTTTTACGAGTTTGTTCTAAATAAGTAAACATTTTTTTTGCTAAATCTAGATTTTTAAATTCATCTTTTTCAAAAAAATCATTAATCTCCAAAATACTTTGTTTTGGAATTTTTCAAGCTCAAATTGTCAAATGTCAAACCTCAGAACCTCACATAAATCAATCTACAATTCAAACAGCTCTTCAACTTGCTTCAAGTCTTGTATAATCTGGCAAAGCAAAAAGTTTTTCAAAAAGTGGTTTATTATTAGCTTTAGCAATAGAATTTTCTTCTAAATTTTTTTCATTAATTCCAAATCAATCAAGAATCAAAAGACATACTTTTTTATTTTTCATAAAAAATTTTTTAGGGGAAATAAAATATGAAAGCAAATTATATAAATTAAATAAAATTTTCAACTATAAATTATTTATTTTTGTAGAAATTTTCTACATATTCATTACTAGTTTTTCAAGCTTTAGCTAAAGCAAAATGCAAATTAAATTTATTTAACAAAATATCATTATTTATAAAATCAGCTCAAAGCATTGTCCAAACTCTATAATTTTTTCACTTTTCTAGCTTTTGTAAAAAATTAGAGTAAAGCTCTATTTTTCAGTTTAAAAAATCTTCTAAATCATTTGAAAAATAAATTTCATCATAATTTGTTTTTACTCCAGAATTTTCTTCTAAAAGTTCAAATTTAACTTTAGAAAAATCATAAATATAATATTTCTCTATATTATCAGCATAAATTACCTTGATTATATAATTTTTTTCTTTTTTATTTAGAATTGCATTTTTCAAATTATCTTCTCACAAAGCAAACCGATAAGGTAAAAATTTATTGTTCAAAATATTTATTATAATTTTTTCTTGTTTTTCTAAATCTCTTTTTTCTTTTGAAAAAGGTCATTTTATATAAAATCTATTTACTTTTGTGTTTAAATCTTTTTCAGCTTTTAAAAGAGTAAAAGTTAGGAAAAAATCTATAGGTTTTTCTGAAATAATTTTAGCTTTAGAAATTTCATAAGTTTTTCCAGCTTCAAATAAAGAAATAGGAAAGTTATAAAAATACTTTTTTGCAAATTCTTTTTCATATTTCACATTTTCAGCCAAATTCATTATTCAAAGTTTTGCAAAATTAGAATCAAATTTTTGAGGATAACAAATTCATTGACCAATAAAAATCTTCATAAAATTTTTAGTCTTTTTTATATCATTATATTCTACATATCACTCATAAAATTTTAAATATTCATATTCAATTTCTTCTTTTCTATATTCTAAATATTCTCTTTCAAACTTTTTCCTCTCTCAAACATTCTCTATATCAAGCATTTTTAGATTTCATTCAAGCTCATTTCTAGTTGCTAAATATAATACTGTTTCATATTTCTTTTCATTAAAAACTTTATACAAATAATCATGAACTTCATCTTTTTCTGGTGGAACTAAATCAACTTCTGTAAACAAAATTTCTTTTTCATTTGAAACAAAAAGTCCCATAACATCATCTTCATTAGTTACAAAACCATTTTCAAAAATAAAACCTCTCAAATTAATTCATTTAAAAGAAATTTCTTCTTTATTTCTAAGAATAATTATTTTTGTATTCAAATTTTGCTCCAAAGTATTTTTCAAAAAACTAACTGTTTCAGGAATAAAAATAACTGGCTTTTCTTTTAAATTAGAAAATAACTCTACCAAAGAATACGGATCTATATGATCCATATGTGAATGACTCAAAAAAAGTCAATCTATTCTAGGAATTTTAGAATAATCTATTTTAAAAGTAGGGTTTCTAGACATCATATCAGAAACAGCATAATCAGAAATCCAAGAATCACTCATTATAGTTACATCTTCTCAATAATTATTTTTCAAAGTTACAATAAATTCAGAATGTCATAAATAATGTATTTTCATAAAAAATTTCTTTTAATAAAATAATATTTTGCATTGTATTTGATTTTTCTAAAAAATAAAATATAAATAATAAAATTTAAATTTTAAAAAAATATATGAAAATAATAATTAAAAATTCTACTTGAAAAATACTTAAAGAATTTATTTGAACAACAAAAAAAACTTTAATTTCGCAAATTAGAGATGAGGATATTGATGTGCACTCTGCTTGTCATCACTGAATTTGCTGAGCTTGTATGTTTAATATAGAAAAGGGAAATGAATTTATCATAAAAAATTTCAAATGAGAACCTTGATTTCCTCTTGATGAGCAAGAAGTTATGAGTTGTATAGCTTGAATCAAAGACACACAGTGAGAAATTATTCTAAAAAGTAACTATTAAATTTTGCTTTATTTCATATTTTATAGTAAAATTTATTATATTAATTTATAATTATAAAATATGCTTATAGGACAAGTTTTAAAAGAATGATTAGAAAGAGGAGCTTCTGATATAATCTTTGCTCCATGATCAAAACCTTGTTTAAAAATAGATTGAGAAATTTTATTTTTAGATAATTTTGAAGAGTTAAAAAAAGAAGAATTGAATAGGGAAGTGGTAGCCTTATTAACAGAAAATCAAATAAAAAGATTTTTAGAGAATAAAGAATTAGATTTTTGAATTGATATGAAGTGATATTCAAGATTTAGATGAAATGCTTTTGTTCAAAAAAATTGATATTCAGCCGTTTTTAGACCGATAAAAAAAGAATTACCTCCTTATGAACAATTATGAATTCCAAGACAAATTCTAGATTTCGTAGATAGAAAGCATTGATTAATTCTTATAACTTGATCTGTTTGATCTGGTAAATCCACAACTTTGGCTTCAATTCTAGAATACATAAATTCAAAATATTCCAAACATATTATTACAGTTGAAGATCCTATAGAATTTGTATTTGAAAATAAAAAATCAGTTATTGAGCAAAGGGAAGTATGAACTGATACAAACAGTTTTGAAAATTGATTAAAATATGCTCTTAGACAAGCCAGTGATGTAATTATGGTTTGAGAAATGAGAGATTTAGAAACATTCAGATTAGCCCTTCGTGCTGCCGAAACTTGAAACTTAGTTTTAGCAACATTACATACTTCTTGAGCCGCAAGAACAGTTTCTAGAATCATTGATATGTTCCCTTGAGACGAAAAAGAACAAGTTAAACAACAGCTTAGTGAAGCCCTGATTTGAGTAGTTTGGCAAGATTTATTAAAAAGATCTTCTTGAAAATGAAGAGTTCCAGCTTGTGAAATTCTTGTAAATACAGTTAGTGTTTCAAATATGATTAGAAAATGATTAACTCATCAAATAGATTGAGTTATAGAAACTTCAAGAAAAGATTGAATGTTACCAATGAAAAAAAGTTTGGAAGAATTATATAATTCAAAAATAATTTCAGAAGAAGAATATTTGTACAATCTGAGTTATTTATGAAAAATCTTAGGATAAATTTTTTAAGAAAAAACAAAAAATCAGAAAAAATAATTTTTCTGATTTTTTAATTGAAAAATGTAAAAACCTAAGAGAGTCTATAATATATAAAATAATCTTTTCGACACAATATACTTAACATAACTAACATTATGTTAAGTATATTGTGTTAAAAAGGTGTACCCTATCTAATTAAAAATTTTTTTGTAAATTTTTTTCTTTTTTTTTTCTTTTTATAATTCAATATTATTTTTTTAAAATTAATATAAATATCTTTTATTTTATATTTTATTATTTGGAAGCTTCTTATATTTACAATCAAATATATAATACTTTTTCTTATTTTCATCAAATAAATTAATTTTCTTCATGGGATAAATAAAATTCATGCAATAATAAAAAGAGGTATTCAAGGAATTACAGGAAAAATAACACCTAAAAGCCCCATAATAATACAAAAAACAGCTATAACTATACGAAGTCAATATGGTATACTTCTTCTATTTCTAATGTGGTTAAACATATGATATTCCATATGATTTGTATTTTTACTAATATTTCTTTTTAATTTAATTAAATGAAAAAATAAATCAGTTGTATAAAACTGCTTATACAATAAGAATTTATAATAAACTATTTTTTTTCTAAAGTTTAGAAACATTTTTTGTAGTTAATAAATATTTTTGAAATTATAACATAAAAATATTTTATTTACAAGAAAATAATATATTTTCAATCTATCGTCCCGTTTCAAATCCGACCAGTTTTGTTAGATTCAAAACTTGGACTT
>JBBILU010000025.1:0-15108 GCA_037444775.1 Candidatus Altimarinota bacterium | reverse complement strand
AAATTATAAAAATTTGAGTAAATTGGGACAGAACTAAAAAAGAATTTGAGTTAGAAATTATAAAATAAAATATTTTAACTTACTTCAAAAGCTTTTCTAACTCTTTTTCTATTTCCTCATTAATTCAAGTAAGTTTGATAATCTCTTTGAAATTATTTTTATCTATGAAATTTAAAATTCTTGATATTGTTTGATTTGAATTCTCCGTTTTTAGAATTCATAAATTATTTAAAGTTTTTAATTTAAGTAAAAGAATTTTATTATAATCAAGCTTCTTTGACAAAATAGCAAATTCTATATTATTAAATAAACTTTCTATTTGAAGTCAATTTGGAAGTTTGGAATTAAGAATCTGGATTAGTTCAAGAAAACTGTTTATACATTTAAAACTTTTGTTTTCACTCTCAAATTCTCAACTAATTTTTATATTATTTATTTTGTGAATTTTGTTTATTTCGTTTACCCTTATTTCAAAATTAATAATAAATCATATATCAAGATTCTTTTCTTTTGAGCTAATTTTTTTTGTACAGAGTATTTTTCAATAATCTTTTGTAAAAATAGTTAAAAGACTTTCTTTATCAAAAAGTTTTTTAACTTTTACTATTATTCACCTTGCTTTAAAAATATTTGACATTTTTATAAAAAATATTGAAATAAATTTTTTTTGCATATAATTTAACTGATTTTATAAAATAATCAAAAAATAATATGGCTTTACCAAATATTACAGAAAAAGAAGTTGATGAATTAATTTTGAAATTATTAAAAGGTCATTCTCAAATAGTTGTTGTTAATGAAGAGGATTTCCTTGACTTATTGAAACATTCTTTATCTTTAAATACAATGGAAAAGAAAAGAGTAGTTGATGCTGCTCCTACTTTGTCTCAATTTCAATTTGATGAACTTACAAAAGTTTTTACTGATGAAAGAATTAAATTTAGAGAACTTGCAAAAGAATATCCAGAAGATATTAAAAAATTATTGAAAAAACAACAAACAGAATGGTTACAACTTGGGGATTTATATACTTCAGAAATTGCAAATAAGGATAAACAAGCTGAAGAACAAACAAAAATTGATGATATAAAAGCTAGTTTGGGATTATAACCTCTTACTTGTAGCTAGTCTCCCTTTTTTGTAAAAGGGAGACTACAGAGGGAATAAGAATAATTATTTAATAAATATTTTTTGTGAAATATAATTTTTGTGTGATTTCTGACAAAAAACAAAGAGTAGATATATTTTTATCTGCTCTTTTTCCTGATTTTTCAAGAAGCTATATACAAAAAATGATAGATAAATCTCAAGTTCAAGTTAATTCAAAAATAGTTAATAAAAATATTAAAATAGATAATAAGGATGAAATTAGTTTAGAAGTGAAATTGGAAAGTTTTTTTGTTAAAGCTGAGGAAATTTCTTTGGCAATTGTTTATGAAGATGAAAATATTTTGATAATTAATAAAGAAGCAGGAATAAATACTCATCCAACTCCGTGAGAAAATTGAAAAAGTTGAACTTTAGTTAATGCTATCTTACATCATTGTAAAAATAAATTACCGAATATTTGATGAGTTGAAAGACCTTGAATTGTACATAGATTAGACAAAAATACTTCTTGACTTATTATGATTGCAAAAACAGATTTTATGATGATTTATTTGCAAAATATTATCAAAGATAGGGAAGTATGAAAATATTATTTAGCAATAGTTAATTGAATAATTCCTGAAAAAATTTTTAGAATAGAAAGTTATATTTGAAGAGATAGTGCAGATAGAACTAAAATGACTACTATAAATCCTATAAATCAAAAATTTGCTTTGACTTTATGAGAAGTTGTTTCTTATATTGATAATAAATTTACCTTAGTTAAGCTAAAACTTGAAACTGGAAGAACTCATCAAATAAGAGTTCATCTATCCTCAATTTGATTTCCAATTATTTGAGATGAAGTTTATTGAAATGCAAAAGTAAATAGGGAAGTAGAGGCTAAATATTGACTCAAAAGACAAGCACTACATTCTTATGAATTAGAATTAGAGCTTTATGGAGAAAAAAAATCTTTCAAGTGAGAATTGAAAGAAGATATGAAAAAGATTATTTGAACAAACAAAATAACAAAGGACTAAAGTCCTTTGTTATTTTGTTTGTTCTTCACTGATTAAATATCTCATTTTGTTATAATAAATTCTTATGTTTGAATAAGAATTTATTATATTTTCATCCAAATCTTTGCTTTCAGGATTATTTACTTTTAATTCTAAATAATCTATTAATTGATCTACATAATAAACAAATAATCAGTGATTTTTTATTATTCCTTTTGTAGCATAATAATCAAATCTTCCATTTTGATATTGTTTTGTTATTTCTCATTTCAAAGCATTATCTATAAAAATAAATTTATCATAAATTCATTTTAATTTCTCATTTTTTATATTTCTTTTTTCTAAACTTTGAAGTGAAATATCTATTTTTTCTAAAGAAGCATTTATTCATAACAATTTTTCAAAAGCTCCATTTGAAGCAAAAGTATTATTTCAAGTTGAAAAAAGTGAACAAATAACTATAATTGCAATTGCTATTTTTCTCATATATTTTAATATTATTGGTTAAGACAAAAATAGTTATACATTATTTTTTAAAAATGTCAAGGGTATGAATAAAGATTTTTATAATGTGCTTTGAATAGATAAAAAAGCCAGTGAAGAAGAAATAAAAAAGGCTTACAAAAAACTTGCAATGAAATATCATCCAGATAGAAATAAATGAAGTAAAGAAGCAGAAACAAAGTTCAAAGAAATAAATGAAGCTTATTCAGTTTTATCTGATTCTAGCAAAAGAAAACAATACGATATGTTTTGAAGTGCTTGATGATCAAGTTGAAATCCTTTTGCTAATTGATGAGGATTTGGATGATTTTCTTGATTTGAAGATATTTTTAGATCACAAACTTGAAATTCAAGATGACAAAATTCATGATTTGAATTTAATATAGAAGATTTATTTTGAGGATGACAAACTAGAAAAAAAAGATCAAATTTTCATAAAGAAGAAGAAGAAAGTCTTGATGTAGAAAAAACTTATGAAGTTCCAATTTTTGATTTAATCTTGGGGTGTACAATAGAAGTTGAATGAGAGAAAAAACAAAAAGCCAAAATTAAAATTCCGAAATTTACAAATCCTTGAACAAAAATGAGAGTAAAATCACTTTGAAAAAATAAGTGATGAGAAACTTGAAATCTTATTATAAAAATAGATTCAAAAATGCCAAAAAATATTTCAGAAGTTGATTTAAGTTTATTAGATAGAATAAGGGAGAATGTAGGTTATTAGTAATTTTTAAAAAGTTTTGAAAAAAGTGAAAAAATTTATATTATAAATTTTGTTAAATTTTTATTTTTTTTAATTTATATTTTTATGAAAAATAAGTTGTTTTTGTTTGTTTTTTTGTTTATCTTTTTTCTTTGATTTGATAAAGTTTTTGCTCAAAATTTAAAATCTATATCTTATAGTTCTTCAAGTTCTTGTGAAAGTGATGTTGCAAAATATAATGTTGAATTTCCCTCTTGGATAAGAAGCTCTTGTGTAAACGAAAATTGACAATATTTTTATTATCTTTGTGAAAAATGAGAAAAAAATTGTTTTGAGTCAAAAACATTAATTACAAATACTCAAAACAAAGAAAATAAAACAAATTATGAAGAAAAGATAAAAAATTATATTTCTAAGATAGATAATTTAGAACAGTTAAAAAATTTAAAAAATAAGATAGCTGATTTATTAGTAACTTTTTCTGATAAACCTCAAATATTAAAATTACTAAATTATATTTGATATGAAACTGAATTAGCAATAAAAAATATTACAAATTCTTCTGAATCTAATGATAGTGAATTAAACAAAAAACCTATTATAGAGAATAAACCAGAAAAACCAGTTGCTAATAAACCAGCTCAAAAACCGGTTGATAATTGAAATTCTACACCTCCAGTTACTAGACCAAGCATACCACCTAGTAACTGAAATAATACAAAATCAACTCCTGTTTTTAATACTCCAACTTCAAATTTACAATTCAGTGATACTAAAATTTCACTAAATTGTAGAGATACTACTAGTATTGCTAGTAATTGGTATATATGAAATTTAAGATGTTGAGAACAATGAGGTTTAGATTATTGGAACGCTGAAATAAAAAAATATTGAGCAGATAAGGTAAAATGAAGTTTCAATGATGCTTATAAAAAAGATTGTCCAAGTTGAGATTATAACTATTGTCATACAAAATGATTATGTAGTTCTTGATTATATATACCATTAACTAGTTCCTGTGTTTTAAACGAGTCGAAAACTACAAAAATACAATTAAATTGTAAAGACACTGAAAGTATAGCTTCAAGTTGGTATACGTCAAAATGAAGATGTTGAGAGCAATGAGGTTTAGATTATTGGAATGCTGAAATAAAAAAATATTGAGCAGATAAGGTAAAATGAAGTTTCAATGATGCTTATAAAAAAGATTGTCCAAGTTGAGATTATAATTCTTGTCATACAAAATTATTATGTGATTCTTGATATGTTTACTTATCTTTGACAAATTATTGTGTAAAAACTTGAAATACTAATGTTGTTTCAACTCCTATAAATTGATGATTATGAGTTTGGACAGCATGGTCGGATTGTGTAAATGGATTAAAATACAGAACTAGAGAATGTAATAACCCTACTCCAGCTAATTGATGAGCTGATTGTTCTTGAAACAGAAAAGAAACTATTTCTTGTTCTAATAATAATATTTGAAATAATGATAACAAATTTTGGGTAACTGGATATATGCCAATGTATAATCATAACTGATGAAATCTACCTCTTAGAAAACAAGATTACGAAATGTTAACATCAATACTTCATTTTTCAATGGAGCCAACTTTCGATTGATGATTAAAATGAGATGATACTCAAAGTTCAGCTATAGCAGTAAAAAATGCTCATGAAAATAATGTTCCAATATTGATAGTTCTTCGTAGTTGAGATTGAGTGGATAATAATAAAAATTGATATATGGATTTTATAGATGCTATGAAACCTTGAAATAGAAGTACTTTTGTAAAAAATATAGTAAACTTAGTACAAAAATATGATTATGATTGAGTTGATATAGATTTTGAACCTACATACCAAAATAATACAGAGCAAATAAAAAATGAAACATTGCAATTATTTAAACCTTTTGTTGAAGAATTGAAAAAAGAATTATCAAAAGTAAAAACTAAACATTTTTGAGAAACTCCTAAATTATACTCTTCAATAATGCCTCTTGCAGATGGAGCTAATTTCAAAAATATATATAATAATTTCGATCAAATTAATTTAATGGTTTATGACCAATCAGCTCCTAGCTATGATAATAATGCTTATTTTGATTCTCCTATAGAAGCATCTGTTGGGGCTTGGTCAATTAAGAAATTACTTAATGAATTTACATATCCTTCAATTACAAATAAGAAAAAAATATGATTATGAATAAGTTTAGATTATCATTGTCGGATGGGTTCTAATATTTCAAAAATTTGATGAACAAAATCTTCTTGAACAAATAATCACAAATGGATACCACCAAGTGATATAGAAAGTTTATGATTTAATTGAGTGAATAAAATATGGGATGATAAAGCAAAAATGTACTGGGCTGATTTTCCTAACAAATTTGATTTTTGTACTTTTAATGATCCAAGATGAATAAAAGAAAAGATAAAATATGCAAAAAACGAATGATTGTGATGAATTATGATTTGGAATTTAGCATTAGATTTTTCTGATAACAGACAAAAAAATGCCATAAAAGAATGATTAATTGAAAATTGATTACATAAATAAAAAAAATTCTCTCAAAATTGAGAGAATTTTTTATTAAACTATAATTTCTGCTTTTCAGTTTGTAACTAAAATAGTATGTTCAAATTGTGAACTAAAACTTCAATTTTTCATAAATAAATCCCAGTCTCATTTATTAAAAATTTTCCATTCTGTAAGTCAAATAATTGGTTCTATTGCGAGAGTCATTCAAGCTTTGATTAATTCTCAAGTTCAAGCTGTTCAATAATTATAGATATATGGTTTTTCGTGAAGATTTTTTCAAACTCAATGACCTGTTAAATCTCTAACTATTTTAAATCAATTTGATTCAACATATTTTTGTATTGCAGCTCAAATATCTCAAGTTTTATTTCAAGGAATTGCTAAAGCTACTCAAATTGCTAAAGCTTCCTTGTTTACTTTCAAAAATTTTTCATGCAAAGGTTTATGTGGTCAATCTCAAATTAACATAGTAAAACCAGCATCAGTATTCACTAAATATTTTTTATCTTTTACTCATAAGTCAAAATTTACCATATCTCATTCTCAAAGAAATACTCATTTTCTAGGAATTCAGTGTGCAACACAATCATTTATACTAATACAAATATTTGCAGGAAAACCATGATAACCTTTGAATCAAGGAATAACTCAATATTTTTTACAAATATTTCAAACTAATTTATCGAATAAAGTTATTTCGACTCAAGGTTTAGCCATTTTTTCTATTTCTCTAAAAATTTCTTTATGCACTTTCGCATTTTCTCTTAAAGCATTTAACTCTTTTTCGTTAAGCATTTCTTTAAATTATTTAATAAAGTTTTTTAATATTCACATTTTCAATTTCATCTATCTTGATCATTACAAACTTTTTGTGAAATAGAAATTGTTTTATCAAGAATATTTATAGCATTTGTAATATTAATATGCATTTGTATAATTCTTCATTGTAATTTCTCACTATTTAGATCATCTTTTGCAATCAAGGGTAATTCTGTACTATAAAGCTCATCTATTTCACTTGCCGTTTTGTTTCAAGTTGAAATTTCTTTTTTTGATAATGTTATTTGTGAAATTGGAATACTTTCATTTCATTTATTTAATAATTCTTTTATACTTTCATCAAAACTATTAGGAAAAATACTCAGACTATTTTTTACTGATTCAAACGAGTTACTTATAGGATTATTAAAGTCTGAATATCAAGTTTTGGTGTATTTACTTAAATTATTTAGAGTAGCTTGAGAATTATTTGTGTTTATTCATTTACTATTTAATTCTTTTTCTAAAGCTCTTCTTTCTATTTCTTGACTTTCAGCTTCATATCATTTTTTTCAAATTAACAAATTCCAAGCATCTGTCCATTTTTTTAATCAATCTTTTGATTTTTGATTGCTAGATGAAATTTTTGTAATTTCTTTATTTATTCTATCTTTAAATCAACTTTCACAAGCAGAACAATCAGTTATCGTGTATTTATTATAATAATTTCAAAAATTTCCTTTGAAATTTGAAGGTACAAGAACAAAAGTTCAATTAAAATCAGTTCATTTATCAATTAAACTTAATTTATAGTAATTAAGTAAAGCTTCGTTACTATTCATCAAAGCAGATATAATTTCATTAGCTTCTCAACTTAAATTACAATTTTCTACTCAATCACAAGCATTTTTTATAGAAATATTTCATTTTCATGTATAAGCAAGGTTTTCAGAAAATTTATACAAACTTTTGTTTTCTTTTTCTATCATATCAAGATCTCTTTTAACTTCTACAGGAATTTCTCAAGTCAAATTATACTTTAAAAAATTTACTGATGAATTATACGAAGGCCAACGGAAAACAGAATTATAAACCTTTAACATTTCTTTTCTCACAATTTTCATTTCTCTACTAGAATCAACTTTTTCTTTTGATACTTCATTTGTAATATTTGAAACAACTTTTCTTATATTTTTAAAATATTCTTCCAAAACGGGTGCAGGTCAATCTTTTATTTTACAAGTTCAATTGCAACTAGCAAAAGATGCATTATATAAAAATATAAAACTTATAAAAATACTGATTGTGTAAATAAATTTCTTCATATTAAGTATATTTTATTTATGTATAGGAATTTCATTCATTTTTTTTATAATTCAGTTAAAACTATTTGCATATTCTGTCATTTGTCAAACAAATTTCTCAAGTTCAACAAATTCTTTATAAAGTCATTCTGTATCTGCTTTTATTGATTCTTTTTTTATGAAATTTCATACAAATTCATCTAAAAGTTTTGTTTCTTCTTGTTCATAATCTTTTTGTTTTTTTAATCTATCAATGATAACAGCATTTGTTAATCAAGCAGAATCTTCAATTGTTTTTGATTCTATTTCTGACTTAAAAAATATTTCTAAATCATTTTCTCTTTCATAATTCATTCAAACAGATTCAAATCATTTCCTAAGTAAATTTTTAACAGACATTTCTTTGTTTCCATCAACTCATTTTTTATCTTGAATTCAATCTTTTAACTCTAGCATTGGAACTGGTTTTTCTTGAATTACAACTCACATATGAAAAATATCGGGTAAGTTTAAATCTCTAAGTCACAATTCAAAATTGTTTGTAGTCATTTTTGATTGAACTAAGGAAGCATTACTAAACTTTTTAAAATGTCAGTTTGATTTTTCTAAAATGCTTTCAATACTTCTTGTTTTTCATCATCAAAGTAGATTTTGGTCTTTTATTATAAACTCAATATTAATACAAAAAAAACTTTTACATCACCATTTATTATCATCTGTAACTTCAGAATAAGAAGAGTTACTATATTTTAATATAACTTCTTCATGATTAGAAAATCAATTTGCTGAGAATCCTGAATTTGTAAAATAATTTGGATTATAATTTGAGTTTATATGTCAATTTATGATATCAAAATTTTTTCATATTCAAAGAATATCTTTTATATCAGAATCATTTAATCAACTTAATTTTGGGTCTATACAAATTGGATTTTTATCATTTCAATTTCAATTTCAATTATTATTTTGTTCATTTCAGTTATTATTTCAATCATTTCATCAATTTCAATTATCATTTTTTGGAGGAGATGAATTTTTATCATCATCTCAACTTCAGCTTCAAATCTTTTGGTTTTTATCGTTTTTGAACTTTCATTTTAAATAATCATCAAGATCTTTGTCTTTTATTGGTTTTTCTCATTTGTAGGGAATTTCACTTGTAAAAATTATATAATCAATATCTTTAATATCTGAAATTATATCAAAAGGAGAATTTTCTAAGGTTCAATCTGAATATAATCAAATTCTTGAAATTCTTTGAATTGCTTTTGTCTTTTGGTTTGCTTTTGATTTAGCTGTATTTCTAACCTCTCTAACTTTGGAAAATAAACTATTTAGCTCAGAAATTGTAATTTTTCATTCTTTTTTACATTCATCTTTTATATTTTTTTCTAATGTTTGTATGTCTCAAGAATTAATTTTTTCAACATCACTTGTTTGTAAGTTTTCTGTTAAACAAGGTTTTATATTTTCACTTGCCAAAATTCTATTAATTTCTTCTCAAGCTGTTCAGTCAGGATTTTGTCATTTTAATTCATATTCATAATTTTTTGTTTGTAATGTGCTATATCATTCATCAATATTTTTATATAAATCAAGTCATAAATCTTCTCACAAAAAACTTGCATCAGCAAAAAATGCTTTGAAATTAAACAAAGCTATTATTAGCAAAATTAAGATTTTAAAGATTTTGTACATAAAAATTTTAAAAATTAAATTACATATAAATTTTTACAAAATACCCTCAAGTTTTTGTACTTCACCTAAACTCTATTTTTCATTCATCTTTAAGTTTTTTTATCCATCTTTCAATAGTTTTTTGAGGAATATTTATTATTTTAGACATCTGAGAAATTCTAAGTCAAGGATTTTTTCTTATAAAATTTTCAAGATTTGCTCCCTCATTTTCAAGATTTACTCCCTCATTTTCAAGATTTACTCCCTCATTTTCAAGATTTGCTCCCTCATTTTCAAGATTTGCTCCCTCATTTTCAAGATTTACTCCCTCATTTTTATAATAAATTACTCTTATTTCATTTTCTGTAACCATATACTTTGGATTTTTATAACCTCATTTTTTACATATTTCGTTTATTCTATTTATTCAGCTTCATAAACTTTCTGCTACATTTGAAAATATTTTTGAAGCAAAATTGATTATGTATTCATTTCTTGTGAATCTTTGATATATTCAGCTCTTTAGAGCTTTTAAAGTAAGTCAATTCGGTAAAACTCAAGGACTTATGATTTCTAGTTTATTATTAAACATAAAAATTCTAATATTTGCTCAAGTATATGTATAATCTCTATGTAACATTGCATTCATAAGAGTTTCTCTTATAGCTTCCAGTGGGTAGTCATATTTTATAATACCTTTATATCATTTTATATTTCTATATTCAGCATTGTATTTATGAATAAATTTTATAGAATCATCATATATTTCGTCAAAAGTTCACTCTATTTCTTTTTTATCAAGTATTTCAGAACTACCTATATTATCTCACTTAAAATAAGCAAATATTATATAACTACTATTTATTCTTTTTCTTAAAAAATTTGATTTTCAAAAAAAGTATAATCAAGAAAAAGTAGGGTATAGTATATTATCAATTCATTTTTTAGCAATATCAAGATTTTGTAATAATGTTTCATAATCTATTCAAGTTTCATTAAGTTTTTTATTATAGATTTTTTTTATGAATAATTCAACTTTTCTCTTATCTATTTCATTTATATTTGATTCTTGAATTAAAATATTATCATATTTAAGATTTCCACTTGCTTGCCAAAGTCTTACTTCTTCTTCTCTTGAAACCTCTCTCTTGCTAGTCTGAACTCTGATATATTTTTTTCTTGTTGTTTTTACTTCATAAGGCTTATTTTTTCACATTGGAACTTTTAATAGAAAAATATCTTTTTTATCAATATTTTGTATTTCAAAATCTAAAACTACTTCTGGAAAAATATTATTTCTTGAAATATTTGAAATCTTTTCTTCAAATAAGTGAACATTTTCTACTCATTTTATTCATCAATTATCAGACATTCAAAAAAGAATAATTCATCATTCTGCATTTAAAAAACTTACTATTTCTCAAGCAATAGAATCGGAATTACCTATTTCTTCCTTGAATTCTAATTTAGAATTTTCTCAGTTTTTAATAAGTTCAAATAAATCTATCATATATTTTTCTTTTATTTTTTTTTAAAATAAAATTTAATTTTTCTTATTATATAGAATTATTATTTTTTGCAAAATTTAAGCAAAAAAAAAGAGAAAAAATATTTTTTTCTCTTTGAAAATTTCTAGTATTTGAACTCTATTTTATTTTTTAAAATATATATTTCAACTTTATCTTTTATTTTTTCTCAAATCATAGCTTCTGCAATAACATCTTCAATATTATCTGTAATATATCTTCTTACTTCTCTAGCTCAGAATTCTGGATTATAAACGGCTTTTGTTATGAAATTCAAAACTTTTGAATCATAAGAAAATGCAATTTCTTTTTTTTCTAATCTTTTTTTAAAATCTTCAAGTCTTATTTTTACAATTTTTTTAATAATATTTTTATCAAGAGGGTTAAAAATAACAACTTTATCTATTCTATTTATAAATTCTCTTGAAAAATAATCATTTAAAGAATCTTTAATATTTTGCTTTGCTTTCTCATAATCTTGCATAATTGCTTCTTCTTCACTTTCAGAAACATCAAATCAAATTTGTCTAGCTTTTTTGCTGAATTCTTCTTGTCCTATATTACTTGTCATAACAATAATTGTATTTTTGAAATTTACTTTTCTTCATTTATTGTCTGTTAAAACTCATTCATCAAGAATTTGTAATAATAAATTATAAACTTCAAAATCTCATTTTTCAATTTCATCAAACAAAACTATAGAATATGGTTTTTTCCTTACTTTTTCTGTTAATAATCATCATTCTTCATATCAAACATATCAAGCACTAGATCAAATTAATTTATTTACAGAAGTTTTATCTGAATATTCACTCATATCAATTTTTATAAGAGCTTGCTCATCACTATAAAATTCTTTTGCCAAAACTTTCACTAATTCTGTTTTTCAAACTCAAGTTGGACCAAGAAATAAGAAACTTCAAAGAGGTCTTGAGTCAGCTCAAATTCAGGCTTTACTTCTCATTATTGATTTTACGATAGAATCTATAGCTTCATCTTGTCAAATTATTTTATTTTTTATAGTTAGAGGTAATTTTTTTAATTTTTCTATTTCTGTTTTACTTAAATTATCTACAGGAATTCAAGTTGAAATACTAAGAATATTTTGAATATCTTCTTTTTTTATAAACATTCTTTGATCTTTTGGAATAGAAAATTTTTGTTTCAATTCTGTTACTTGTGAATCAAGCTCAGTTTTTTTCTCTTTGAGAGTTTTTGCTTTTTGATATTCTTGAGAAATAACGGCTTTTTCAATATCTATATTTATTTTACTAATTTTTTCTTTTAACTCTTTTATGTCTTTTTCATCAAAACTATACTTCATAGATTTCAAACTACAAGCTTCATCAATCAAATCTATAGCTTTATCGGGTAACTGTCTATCTGTTATATATCTTGAACTTAGTTCAACAGACTCCAAAACTGCTTCATCTGTAATATTCAAATTATGATATTCTTCAAAAATTTCTTTTATTCCTAAAATAATTTCATTTGCCAAATCTTTGCTTGGTTCTGGAGCTATTACTTTTTGAAATCTTCTTTCTAATGCAGAATCTTTTTCAATGTATTTTTGATATTCTTTTAGTGTTGTAGCTCAAATTACTTTAATTTTTCATCTTCACATTGCTGGTTTCAAAACATTTGATGCATCAAGAGTTCATTCTCAGCTTCAAGCTCAAATCATAGTATGGATTTCATCAATAAATAGAATTACATCGTTTTCTACTTTTGAGGCTTCATCAATTACAAGTTTTATTCTAGCTTCAAAATCTCATCTATATTTTGCTCAAGCAACCATAGAATTCAAATCTAAAGCTAAGATTTTTTTATCTTTCATAGGAAATGGAACATCTCAGGAAGCAATTTTTAATGCAAGTCATTCCACAATTGCGGTTTTACCAACTCAGGGTTCTCAAATCAAAACTGGATTATTTTTTGTTTTTCTATTTAAAATTGAAATAAGTCTTTCAATTTCGTTTTCTCTTCAAATTACTTTATCTATTTTTCATTCACGAGCTTCTTTTGTCAAGTCTGTTGAGAAAAAATCAAGTGCTGGAGTTGTGCTTTCATCTTCTTTTTTTTCTTGTTTTTCATTTTCATCAAAAGGAGTTGATTCAGAACTTTCTTTGAGAGAATGAAAAATAGTATCAGCAATAGCTCAAAAAAGTCATGCAACTTCTTCAGTTCATTCTGATATTTTTCAATTTTTTACTCAATCAATAACTCACAGTTTTTGTAAATCACACAAATTTGTTTCCAAATCTTTTGGATTAATTCCAACATAATCCAAAACTTGAGGTAACCATTTTCAAGTTCTTAGCAAAGAAATAAGGAAATCCTCAGTACTAGCTTTTTCTTTTTTGTATTCAGCTGCTACTTTGATACTAGATAAAATTATATTTTTTAATTCTTTATCCATTCAAGAATAAACTCATTTTCTATCCAAAGGTTTTTTATTAAAAATTCATTTATCAAGAATATCTAAAACTATTTTGTCATTGATTCAATATAAATCAAATATTTCTTTTATTGCTCAAATTGGTTCTATAAGTATTTCAATAAAAATATCTTCTTGTTTCAAATCTTTGAAACCAATTTTTTTTATTCTATTTTCAGCATTTATTAGAACTTTTTTATATCAATCAGAAAAGTTATTTTGTGTCATTACTCAATTTTTTAAAAAATAAATTTATATAAATTTAAAAAAAATATTCAACTTGTAAAGAGAAAAAGTTTTTTCTTGTTAAAAAATGCTATAAAATTTGTAAAATATCAGAAATATGCTATAATAAAAACATCTTATTTATTAATAATAAAAAATATGTCTAAGAAAAATTTTTTATTTGTAGCCATTGTTTCTTATGTTGCTTGAAGTATAGTTTCTTCTCTATTTAATAATAAAAAATGAGATGAAGTTGTTAAAGAATTAAATGAAGCTAAAATTTCATGAAAATGTCCTAAGAAAGTACTATTTTATAATTTCTTGGAAAATCAAAAAAAATTATTTTCTAGTATTAAGTCTAAATTGATGACTCCAGAGAATTCAGCAAAACTAGAAGAGATAAAAGTAAAATGAACAGAATATCTTGAAAATGCAAAAGTTAAAGTTGAGGCTTTATATGAAGAAAATAAGGATAAAATAGATTCTTTTAAAAATAATGCTCCAGAACATATTAAAGGTTTGAAAGATAAACTTATTGCTAAGTTTGAAGAATTAAAAACAAAAATAAAATAAAAAATATCCTAAAATTTTTAGAATATTTTTTATTTTATTTCTATATCAAAACTTTTTTTATTCCTGTCCCGATTTATTCAAATTTTTACTATTTTTTTTCAGTCTTGTAAATATGGAACATAAAGTTTATTTATTTGTTCTATAGCTTCTTTGGTTGTTTTGTTAACCTTGAATTCTAAAATAAAATATGTATCATTTTTGATAATAACCATATCTTTTCGTCATTTTATTCAACTTACTTCTCATAAATATCACAGAGTTGTTTGAATTAATATTAATCAAAAAACAGTTTTTAACCATCATTCTGGATTTTTATTAAGCCATTCACTTGGTGTATTTGATGATAATTGATAAATCAATAATTCTAATCATTCTAAAATTTCTTCCTTATTTAAATTTGTTATTCAAGAATAAATTAAATTTGCTATTTTGTACATTAATGAAAAACGACCATTTCACCTAACTAATTCCAAAAAGAATTTAGTCATTACTTTTTTTGTTTCAAAATTTGGAAAGTCTAAAGTGTATACAGATTCATTAGCATGTTTGATAGTAAAATATCCAGAATTTAAGAAAAATACTTCTACAGGAATATTATGCAAATTTTCCAATTTCAAATCTAATTCATCTACATATAATTCATTATTGTTTATTTTCTCAATAATTTCTCAAACATTAATATCTTTTGCTTTTACATAATCTACAATTGCACTAGGAATTCAAGTATTACTCCAATAATATT
>JBBILU010000024.1:0-18109 GCA_037444775.1 Candidatus Altimarinota bacterium | reverse complement strand
AGGATATTTTGGAAATTGTTTTTCTGCCATATTTTTTTATTAATTTTTAAAATATTGTTTCTAAAACCTAAATCATAGGAGTAGCAACATTTTTTTCTTTCCCTCTCCTCTAAGGAGAGGGTAGGGTGAGGTCTTAACTTAATAGTATTACTATTTCTTATATAAAAAATGGATTTATTTTAAAGCTTTTCAAAAGCTTTCCTTACTGTTTGAGAATTTGCAGTTATTTTTTGTTTTTTCACATCAAAAAACCAAATATCAATACTTATCATTTCTGTTATTAAATTACTGAAAGAATCTCATTTTTGCAAAATATATTCTCATTTTTTTGAAATAACTTTTGAAATTCTTTCAAATTCATTAGTATCTTCTTGAGTAAATTTTTTTTTAAAATAAAAAATATCAAATATTTTAGCATATTCATCTTCTATCAAGCTTTCTACTCAAGCTTTATAATCTCAAGTATTTTTATAATCAAGTAAACATTGCCATATTTCCCAAACACTTCAGCCTAAATTTTCCCAAAAATATTCAATTATTTCATCATCAAAATCTTCTGATTTAAGCCAATCAACAACATCTTTTTTTTCAAGATGATCTACTAAATAATATTTAGAAGTATTTTTTAATTTTGCATGATTATAAAGTTCTTCTATGTAATAAGAATCTGAAGTTAAACAAATTACATGTGCTAAATGTTTTACTTTTGTTAATCTTATAAAAAATTTCCATAATTCTTCTACTAATAAAATATCTTTATTCTCTCAAATTCTTTTATCTTTTTGAATAATAATATCTCTTAAATACTGAAATTCATCTATAATAATAACTGGTTTTATTCATTTCTCATTGGCTTTTTCCAGCTTTTGTTCCATAACTTGAAAAACATTTTCTTGAATAAGCTTTTCATCATCAATATCCCAACCAAACATTCAAACATTTACTTTTATTCAACTTACAATTTCTTTAATTTTTCCTTTTATACTATTTGGAAAAAATATATTTTTAAAATCTTCAAAATCTGTTAATAACACTCCTCTCATATCAATATATTGAACAGCATACTGTCATTTTGGAAGTTCATTAATTACCTTATTTATTAATGTTGTTTTTCCTGTTGATTTTGGTCAATATAAAAATAAGATACTTGTTGGAGTTGAATATAAATATTGATTTATATATTCAGTTTCAATAATTCTATTTATAAATGGTGGTGCTTTGTCAAAATACTTTTTTGCCATATTTTTTGATTAATTTTTAAAATATGTTTGTATTATATGAGATTTTTTAATTTTGTAAAAAATTTAATATATTTTGTAAAATACCTATTTTTTTTTGACTAATTTTAATAAAATAATAAAGTAGGTGAAATTTTTTAGAAATTAATAAAAATAAAATGAGTAAAAATCTTGTAATTGTAGAATCTCCTGCAAAATGAAAAACTATTGAAAAATTTTTGTGAGCTGATTTTAAAGTTGTTGCCTCAATGTGACACATTAGAGATTTGCCAACAAGTAAACTTTGAGTTGATATAGATAATAATTTTGCTCCAGATTATGGGATAAATGATGACAAAAAGAAAACTGTAGATTCTTTGAAAAAACTTGCTAAAACTCATTCAAAAGTTTGGATAGCAACGGATGAAGATCGTGAATGAGAAGCTATTTGATGGCATATCTGTCATGTGTTGGATTTGAATCCAGAAAATGTTGATAGAATTGTTTTTCATGAAATTACAAAAGATGCAATTTTGCACTCTATAAAAACACCTAGAAAAATCAATTTGGATTTAGTAAATGCTCAACAAGCCAGAAGGGTTTTAGATAGACTTGTTTGATATAAAGTTAGTCCAGTTTTATGGAAAAAAATTAGAAAATGACTTTCTGCCTGAAGAGTTCAATCTGTTGCTGTTAAGTTAATAGTAGAAAAAGAAAGGGAAATAAAAGATTTCAAAGCAAAAGAAAATTGGAAAATTTCTATAGAATTGAAATATTCTTCTCCAAATAAAAATTTCAAATTTAGGTCAACTTTGACAAAAGTAAATTGAAAAGTAAAAACATTTAATAGTGAGGAAGATGTTTTAAAAACTCTTGCGACTTTATTTGATGATATAAATTCTTTTAAAAAAGGAGAAAATAAAAAATGATACAAAATTTTAGAAAAAGATGAAGAATTAGAATTTAAATTAAATTTTGCTGAAAAAAAAGATACTAAAAGAAGTCCATGAGCTCCTTTTGTAACTTCAACTTTACAACAAGAAGCTTCAAGAAAATTTGGTTTTTGAGTTAAACAAACAATGATGATTGCTCAAAAATTATATGAATGAATTGAATTAGATTGATGAGAAAGACAATGATTAATTACTTATATGAGAACTGATAGTGTTAATTTATCAGATTTTGCAAAAAAACAATCTGAAGAAGTAATTACAAAAACTTTTTGAAAGGAGTATCATAAATCAAGAAATTTTAAAACAAAATCAGCTTGAGCACAAGAAGCTCATGAAGCTATTAGACCAACAAATTTATCAAGAACTCCAGAAAGTTTAGCAGGAGTTTTGGAACCACAACAATTGAAATTATATACTCTTATTTGGAAAAGAACCCTAGCTTCACAAATGACTGATGCTATAGTTGAGATTACAACTTTTGATTTTTCTCCAACAAAATCTCCAAATCAAAATTGGATTACAAAATGAGAAGTAATAAAATTTGATTGATTTATGAAACTTTATATTGAATCTCATGATGATGAAGAAAATTCAGCTGATGAGGAAAATGCAACTCTTCCTGATATTTCAATTTGAGAAATTTTAGAATGAAATAATTTAAAATGAGAACAAGGTTTTTCTAATCCTCCAGCTAGATATACAGAAGCAAGTTTAGTTAAGAAATTAGATGCAGAAGGAATTTGAAGACCATCAACTTATGCTCCAACAATTTCAACAATTATTGATAGATGATATGTTGAAAAAATGGATAAAAAATATTTAGTTCCAACAGAAGTTGCTTATACTGTAAACGATTTTTTAGAAAAGTATTTTTCTAAAATGATGGAATATAAATTTACTAAAGATGTTGAAGAAAATTTTGATGAAATTGCAACAGGAAAAGAAACTTATGAAAAAATGCTTTCTAATTTCTGGGAAGAAACCTTGAAAAAAGAATTAGAATTTGCAGGAGAAACTGCAGAAAAAGTAATAGAAAAAGTTTGAAAAAATTGTCCAAAATGTAATAGTGAACTAATTTATAGATATTCAAAATGATGAAAATTTATAGGTTGTTCGGCATATCCAGAATGTGATTTCATAGAGCAACCAGAAGAAGAAAAAAATACATTAGATTTGCTTAAAGCAAAATATGAATGAAAACCTTGTCCAGATTGAATTGAATGAACAATTGTTGTAAAAACTTGAAGATTTTGACCTTTTCTTGCAAGTTCTGAATATCCAAAAGTAAAATGGATTTGAAAAATTAAAAATGAATCAGAAGAAATTCTAGAAGAGATTTTGAAAGAAAAATGAATGTTAGTAGATGCTGAAAGTTGAGAAGAATTAGTTGTGAAAAATTCTAGAAGATGAAAATTTTTAGCTGCTAAAAAATATCCAGAAGTAAAAATCGCAAAACCTATTCCAAAATCTATTTTTGATGAATTAAAAAAAAGAATGAAATGAGAAGAAGATTAAAAGCACGAGCTCATCCTATCATCCCTAAATGAGAGGGAAAACACATAGCAATTATACTTTAATAAATTTCAATGACACCACATTTATTAACAATATTTTTTTTCGGACTTGCTACTTTTGTGGTTTGTTTCGCAATAACTCCATATTATATAAATTTTTTAAAAAAATTTAAACTTTGAAAGCAAATCAGAGAAAATGCTTTAGCTGGAAAAGCTCTAGAATTTTTTAAACTTCATTCAAGTAAAGCTTGAACTCCAACAATGTGATGAGCTGTAATTCTTTTCTCAGTTTTTGTTATGGTGATTTCAAGTATAATTTTGCAATATTTTGGTTTTATAAACAATTCTTTATTAAACCAAAAAGAAACTTATTTATCACTTTTTACTTTAGCAACAATAGGTTTTTTAGGTTGAATAGATGATTATATGAATATCAAGTGAGTCTGAAAAACTAAATGACTTTCTGGAAAATTCAAAATGTTTTGGCTTTTGGTTTTTGCAACAATGTGAGCTTTATGGTTTTTTTATAAATTAAATTGGTGAACTCATTCTCTTTGAAATCCATTTTGAGAAGCTTGGCATATTTGAGTTTATTTTATTCCTCTTTTTATTCTTGTTATAGTTTCAGCTAGTAATAGTGTAAATATCACAGACTGACTTGATTGACTTGCTTGATGATTGCTTTTATTTGCTTATTCTGTTTATGCCTACATAACTTATGATCAGTGAATGTTTTTGCTTTCTACTCTTTGTATTTCTATTGTTTGAGCATTAATTGCATTTTTGTGGTTTAATGTAAAACCTGCAAAATTTTATATGTGAGATATGTGAAGTTTGGCTTTATGAGCAAATCTTTGACTTATAGCAATGTTAACAAATACAATTTTTGTGTTATTTATAGTTTGAGCAATTTTTATTTTAGAAACTCTTAGTGTAATAATTCAGCTTACAAGTAAAAAATTAAGAAATTGAAAAAAAGTTTTCAAAATTGCCCCTTTTCATCATCATCTTGAAGCTACTTGATGGGCAGAAGAAACAGTCGTTTTTAGATTACGGTTAATTTGATTGATTTTTGCAGTTGTTGGGATTATGTTTTATGAATTACAAACAAAAAGTATGTTTTAAAAAATTAGAAAAAATCTAATTTTTTTTCTTGACTTTAATTAAATCACTATATACTTGATATAACTTATAAATTAATATAAAATTATGAAAAATTTACTTGATACAAAAACTGCAAATCTAAGTGAAATACTTGGAAATTGAAAAAAATATAGAGTTCCTGAATTTCAAAGGGACTATTCTTGGAGTGAGGAAAATTGGCAAGATTTATGGGAAGATATATTGAGTATAGAAGATGAGAATACTGATCATTATATGGGAACTATAGTTTTACAAAATACTTTTGAGAATGATATTTATAAAGTAGTAGATTGACAACAAAGACTTACTACTATGTCAATTATAATACTTGCAATTATATGATTTTTGAAAGAACTTGTAGAAAAAAATATTGACACAGAAAATAACAAAGAAAGAATAGACTTGCTTTTAAAATGATACATTTGAACAAAAGATATAACTTCTCTTTTTTACACAACAAAATTAGAATTAAATAAAAATAATAATAATTTCTATAAAACTTATCTTTTAGAATATACAAAACCTGCCAATATTTGAAAACTTCGTGATTCTGAAAAATTATTATATGAAGCATATATTTATTTTAAAAAACAAATTAGTGAGAAATTTCAAAGTGATAATTGAGAAAAAGTTAGTGTTTTTTTTAAAAATATTATTTCAAGAAGATTTATTTTTATACAAATAATAGTTGATGATGATATAAGTGCTTATACTGTATTTGAAACCTTAAATGCAAGATGAGTAGAATTAACAACAACAGATTTACTAAAAAATTATTTATTTTCAATAGTTTCTAGTAATTGAGCTAATGTAATTGAAATTGAAGAAACATGGCAACATATAGTTGATTTAGTTTGACTAAAAGATTTTCCAAATTTTTTAAGATATTTTATAAATTCAAGAAGCCAACTTGTTAGACATGAAAGACTTTTTAAAGAAGTAAAAAAATTAGTAAATTCTCCTATAAAAGTTTTAGAATTATTAAGAGAATTAGAAAAAACAGCTTATTTATATGTAGCTATTAAAAATCCAAATGACGATTTTTGGAATTTACACACAAATAAAAAAGAAATTCAAAAATCTTTGGAAGAATTAAAATTATTTTGAGTAACTCAACCAGTTCCATTATTATTTGCCGTTTATGATAAGTTGTGAGATATTTTTAGTGATATACTTAGATATATTTCAATAATTTCTTTTCGTTATAATGTTATTTGAAAACTAAATCCTAATGAACTTGAAAAAGTTTATAATAAAATTAGTCAAAAAATATTTTCTTGAGAATTACAAAGTAAGCAAGAAATAATAAATATGTTTTCTTCAATTTATGTTAATGATAACGATTTTGAAAATATTTTTGAAAATAAATCTATTTCAACTAAACAATGAAAAAAAATTGTGAAATATATATTAATTAAAATAGAAAATTATTTATCACACAATGAATATGATTTTGAGGAAACAAATATTACAATAGAACATATTTTACCAGAAAACTATACTACAGAATGGAAGAATATTTTTTGAAACGAAATTGATAATTATACATATAAATTGTGAAATTATACTTTATTAAAAGAAAGTGAAAATAGATGAATTTGAAATAAAAACTTTGAAGAAAAGGTAGGAATTTATAAAAATAGTTCTTACAAAATCACTTCTCTAAAAATAAACTATGAAGAGTGGAATAGCTCAACTTTATCAAAAAGACAAAAAGAATTAGCAAAACTTGCAAAAATAATTTGGAGAATAAGCCTATAAAAAATATATGTTGAATTCAACATATATTTTTTATAGGATATTTTTCTTAACTCTCAAAAACATTTTTTACAAGAGTTTTGTTATCAAATGGAAATTTATGGTTTTCTAAATATCTTGCTAAACTATAAAAAATACTCCATTCATTTTTATCATCGTATAAAAATGAGTTTCCCTCTCATTTGATAGAATTATATTCTTTCAAAATAGTTTTATAATGGTTATCACGAGGAAAAATCGGAGCAACTCAAGAAGATAAATATTTATTTATTTCTGTATTTTCAGAATCAGATAAAATGAAATCAAAAGATTTTAATAAATCATCTGGAATAGTTTTTGCTACATAAATATTTTTGAAATTTTCATCAAGTCAATCTTTTCAAAAATCTCAAACTACAACAAAATTAGAAGGTAAATTTGCAAATCAAAAATAAAGTTTGCTCAAAAGAGTTTTGTTTTTTATTTCTACAAGTCCAAATGTTTTATTTCTTGTTTCTAAGTTATATCTTTTTATTAAAGTTTTAGATAAATTTTTTTTATCTTTTATTAAATCAGTAAAACTCATATATTTTTCTTTTAGGAATTAAATCTAAAAATATTATAACATAAATAACTATTAATTTGCAAAAAAAATGTCTTGACAATTCTTTATAATTAGATACAAATAATAAAATTTTGTAAAAATATAACTTAGTTTTTCTTTTTAAATAGAGAAAACTTTATATGATAAAAAATAAAAAAAATGGATAAAAATTTTTGGAAAAATGAAGCAAAAAAATGAAAAATGTGTTTTTTAGCACCTATGGATTGATATGGAGATTCTGCTTATAGACAAACAATGAGAAAAATAGCACCTCATATTTATTTAGTTTCAGAATTTTATAGTGCAGATTGACTTTTTTATTCAAAATTTTTAGCTGATTCTGTTTTACCTCATAATAAATCAGAAGATCCTTTAGTTATTCAAATTTTTGGGAAAGATCCTGAAAAATTTGCAGAAGCAGCAAAAATAATTTCTTTGGAAAAATATAATATTGCTTGAATTGATGTAAATATGTGATGTACAGCAAAAAAAGTTGTAAAAAGCTGACACTGATCTAGTTTAATAATCAATGAATGTACTGCTTTTTCTATTATTTCAGAATTAGATAAAGCAACTCATTTGCCAATTTCAGTTAAAACAAGATTATGATTTGAGACGACTTGAGAAAATTTATTTCATTTTGTTTCAGGTCTTGAAAAAGCTTGAGCAAAACTTGTAAGTGTTCATGGACGAACAGCAAAACAAAGTTATTTTACTTGAAATGCCGATTTTACGAATATTTATGAACTTAAAAAAAGAGTTTCAATTCCTATAATTTGTAATTGAGATATTTTGAATTTCAAAGATTGAATGGAAAAAGTCCAGAATCTTGATTGATTTATGATTTGAAGAGGGAGTTTTTGAAATCCTTGGTGTTTTCTTTGAGATGAACATAATCCGGCAAATATTTTACATCCAGAGCTGAAAAAAAGATATTCTCATTTGAAACCAGATAATTTTGTAGATTGAATTTATCATCCAGATTTAAAAGAAATTCTAGAAACTATGGAATTTCATGCAAAAAAACTTGTAGAAACAAAGTGAGAAGTAAGATGAAGTCTTGAAATCAGAAAACATTTAGTTCAATATTTAAACAATTTCCCTTGAGTTAAAACTTACAGAAAAGCACTAGTAACAACAGATTCTTTAGAAAATTCTTTAAAAACGATAGAAGAAATCAGAAAAACTTATAAAGACTTTTTAGATAAAAGACCAAGTTTATGAGAAATTACAAAAGAGAGTTTGGGAATGGAATAAAAAATTTTTCTTTACAAACAATATTTTTGTTTATAATTTAAAAAAAATTTTAATTTCTCACAAAAAAATTATGAAATTTATTAGAACAAAAAATATAGTTTTTCTTAATAATAAATGATGAGTTTGAAAAACAACTATTGCTTATAATGTAGCTGTAAAATTTGCTGGGAAATGATACAAAACAGTTTTACTAGATTTGGATCCACAATGTAATTTATCAAGACTTGCTTTATGAGAAAATTTTGATAAAAATTTATTTTCTTGAAATGAAAATAATATTTATGGAGTTTTAAAATGAATAATTGAATGAGGTTCTGACATAAATTTAAAAATTGAATTTCAAAACATAAAGGAAAATTTGTTTATTTTACCTTGAAGTTTAAAATTATCAGCATATCAAGATTTGCTTATAACAGCTTACAATCAAGCAAGTTGAGGTCAAGAAATTTGATATTTTCAAACAAGTGCTCTTCAAAGATTTATAAAGGAAAAATGATTAAATCAGCAAATAGATATTTTTATAATTGATGTTTCACCAAGTTTGGATTTGTTAAATAGAATTGTTTTACTTTCTACAGATTATTTTATTACTCCTTTGATGCCTGATGCTTTTTCTTTGCAATGAATAGAAAATTTATGATTAACTTTAGAATCGTGGAAAAAAAATTGGCAAAATACTGGAAAAGCATTAGCTTGAAATATAACAAACAATAAAGTTTTGGCTTGAGAATGATTATTTATAGGTTATGTTATAAATTCCTATAATCAATATGCCAAACAAGCTATAAAATCTCATAGAGAATATATGGAAAAAATTCCAGAACTGGTGAAAGTTTATTTATCAGAAAAACATTGTAAAAATTGATTAGTAGAAAAATCATGGAAAAAATCTCTTATAAATATAAAAGATTTTTGACAACTTCCAGCAGATTCTCAAATGAATTCTAAGGCTATTTTTGAACTTATTCCTTGAAAAGATTTTGAAAATGTAGTTTGAACTTTAGAAAATCTAGAATTATCAAGATTACAATTTGAAGAATTATTTGATAATATAGAAAATATTTTGAAAAATTATTAAAATACATAAATTCTAGCCCGAAACTGGATACTTTGAGAAATTATATATAAATAAATTTGACAAAACTCAAAAATACATAAACTATAACAAGTTAATTAAAAATATTTTTGTTTGAGGTTGTGATGGAAAGCAATTTAGAAAATAATTTTGATTATAAAAGATAAATATTTGGGTGGAACCGTCTATAAAATTTAGACCCCAAAGCAAAACTTTAGTTTTGTTTTGGGGATTTTTTGTTCTTTAACATTTTTTGAAAAAAATATTATATAAAAATAAAAAATATGTGAGTATATATATTAATAATTTGTTTTGCTTTTCTTTCAGAAATATTATGAACTATTGCATGATTTTGATCATCTAGTATTTTACTCCCTATTTTAAGTAATTTTTTAGACTTTAAAAATGCTCTTTTACTTGTAGCTATTTATCATATATTTGGTAATGGTTCAAGACTTTTGATGTTTTATAAGCATATTAATAAAAAAATATTACTTATTTTTGGTATTCCTAGTATATTATTGACTGTATTTTGAGCTATGCTTGTTGAACATATAGATCAAACAATTCTGAAATTTATTCTTTGAGTAGTGTTAGTGTCTTTTGCTACTTTTTCATTAATCAAACCAGAATTCAAAGTAAAAGTAAATAATTATTTATGAATAATTTGATGATGATTATCGGGTTTCACTGCTTGACTTATTTGAACTGGAGGAGTTTTAAGATGAGCTTTTATGACTTTATTTCAATTACCAAAAGAACAATATATTGCTACTATTGCGACAGTTGCTTTAATTGTTGATTTTACAAGAATTCCTATTTATTTTTGAAATGGTTTTTTAGATAAAAAATTTTATTTTTTAATTCCATTATTATTTATAACTGCTCTATTTTGAAGTTATATTTGAAAAAAAATAGTAAAATTGATTCCTGAGGAAGTTTTTAGAAAAATTATTCTTATATTAGTAATTTTGCTTTCTAGTATTTTTATTTATCAATGAATAATATATATTTTTTAAAGATTAAAAAAGAGATTAAAAGAAATTCTCTTTTAATTCTAATAATTGCCTACTCTCAAAGAGAGTAGGGAGGGCCAACCAAAGTTTTACTTCCTGGACTTTGTAAAGGGACTATATAAGATTTAGTTTAGTTTGTCAAATTTTATTTTTTTAAGTAAATATTTATGGATGAATTAAAAAATTGAGAAAGTATTTCTCAAGAAAAAAATAAAAAAAGTAAAAAGAGAATAATTTTGTTTGTAATAGTTTTTATTTTAACAGTGTTTTGAGCTTTTGCTTGATATAACTATTATGAAAATATAACAGAAAATACATTATGATGATGTAATTCTGAGTGAACATGTTTAAAGAAACCAATTATATATTTGTATCCAGAACAAGAGCAAAATATAAAAGTTCAGTTAGAATTTAAATGAAAACTTTTTGCAACATATCCAAGTTTTGATGAACAAATAAAATGATGGGAAGTTAAAGCTTTTCCAAATGGGAATTTGATAAATCAAAAAGATGGGAAAGAATATAGTTATTTATTTTGGGAAGGAATTCCAGAAAAAGAGTTTGATATTTCAGGAATAAAAAAATGATTTGTAATAAAATGAGATGAAAGTAAAGAATTTTTACAGGAAATTTTACCAAAAATGTGAATGCTTCCAAAAGAATACAATGAATTTATTGTATATTGGTTTCCAATTATGCAAAAAAATAAATACAATATAATTTATTTTGCAGGAGAAGAATATACAAAACAAGCTCCATTAAATATTTATCCAAAGCCAGAGAGTGAATTAAGAGTTTTTATGTATTTTAAATGAACTGATAAAAAAATAGACTTAGAAACACAAGAATTTAAACATTTTGAAAGAAAAGGTTTTACAGTTGTTGAATGGGGAGGAAGTGAAATTAAATAGTCAATTTTATTAAACTCATTTCTGATAATTATTTAGAGCAATTTTATGAGTTTTTAAGTCCAAGTTTTGAATCTAATAAAACTGGTCGGATTTGAAACGGGACGATAGAAAAAAATTATTATTAATCAAAAAAATTATGAAAACAAATATAACAATGAATGATATAGTTAATTTAGCTAAATCAAGAGGTTTTGTTTATGCTGGAAGTGAAATTTATGGAGGACTTGCTAATTCTTGGGATTATGGTCCTTATGGAAGTTTGCTAAAAGAAAATATTAAAAATTTGTGGATAAAAGAATTTATTCAAAAAAGAATGGATACAATGCTTCTGGATTGTGCTTTGATTATGAACCCAAAAGTTTGGGAAGCAAGTGGACATGTTGGAGGTTTTTCTGATCCCTTAATGGATTGTAAAAGTTGTAAAGCTAGATGGAGAGCTGATAAATTAATTGATGCTCATATTGATTTATGAAATCCTGAACCTCTAAATTATGCTTGAGATAAAACAGATTCAAAAGTTTTAGAAGATTATGTAAAAAAGCAGAAAATTTCTTGTCCAGATTGTAAGTGAACAGATTTTACTGAAATTAGAAGATTTAATTTGATGATAAAAACTCATTTATGAGTAACTGAAGATTCTTCTAGTTTGGTCTATTTTAGACCAGAAACAGCTCAATGACAATTTGTAGATTTTCCAAATGTTGCAAGAACTTCAAGAAGAAAATTGCCTTTTGGAATTGCTCAAGTTGGAAAAAGTTTTAGAAATGAAATCACTCCAGGAAATTTTATTTTTAGGACAAGAGAATTTGAACAAATGGAAATGGAATATTTTGTAACTCCAGGAGAAGATGAAGAAGCTTTTTCTCATTGGTATGATAATTCTGAAAAGTTTTTTACAGAAATTTTGAAACTAAATCCTGAAAAAGTAAGATTTAAAGAAATTAAAAAAGAAGAATTACCACATTATTCAAAAAGAGCAGGGGATTTTGAATATGAATTTCCTTTTGGTTGGGGAGAAATTGAAACTTTGGCAAACAGAACAAACTATGACTTAACAGCTCATATGAATTATTCTAAACAAGATATGAGTTATTTTGATGCAGTAAATAACAAAAAATTTATTCCTTTTGTTATTGAACCAGCAATGGGACTTTCAAGATTAACTTTGGCTTGTTTATGCGATGCTTATACAGTTGAATGAGAATGAGAAGAACAAAGAACTTATTTGAAATTAGATCCAAAAGTAGCTCCAATTAAGGTTTGAGTTTTACCAGTTGTGAAAAAAATTTGAGATTTAGCAAAAGAAGTATATGCACAATTAAGTGAAGATTTTGTGTGTGAATATGATGAGGTTTGAACTATTGGAAAAAGATATGCTAGAATGGATGAAATTTGAGTTCCATTTTGTGTAACTATTGATAGTGGAAATTATGAATCTGGTAAAGTAACAGTGAGATTTAGAGATTCTATGGAACAAGAATTTGTTTCAGTAAGTGAATTAAATGAATTTTTAAGAAAAAAGATGAAATAAAAAAAGGAGTTTCAGATATATCTGAAACTCCTTTTTTGTGTTTTTTTAAAGTGTATCTTCCCACTCAAATCCGACCAGTTGATAATGCTGAGAGATGAGATACTAAAGAGCAAAACAAGTCAAAAAAAAATAGATTAAAATTTTTTCTAAAATTAATTTTTATTGTTTCCTGACTTCAAGAGATTGTGTCTATGTGTAAAAGCAAAAATGGCTTTAAATAAGGTTTAAAAAAAAAACAGAAATGTTGTGCCTACGATTTTCTGATAATTGGCTATACTAAGCCATTTTTTCAAAAAATCTCTTGAAGTCAGGAAAAATTCTAGTCTGTTTTTTTGACTTGTTTTGCTCTTTAATATCGCTCCCAAAAAAATCCAAACTATTTTGAAAAATTTGTTTTTCTATTTCATCTTTATTTTCGGTTCTTAAAGAAATTATTTTTTCTAAAACATATTTCACAAAAATTGGTTCATTTTCCTCTTTTCATCTAAAAGGAATTGGTGTTAAATATGGAGAATCTGTTTCTATCAAAATATTTTTTAAAGGAATATTTTTTGCAGTATCTTGTATACTTTTTGCACTATTAAAAGTAACAATTCCAGAAAAACTAATTTTACATTCTGGAGCAAAATTTATTAATTTCAAAGCAAAATCTAAATCTTCAGTATAACAATGCATCAAAAAGTTTTTGAAATTTTCATTTTGAAGAATTTCAAAAACATCATCACGAGCTTCTCTATTATGAATAATAATCGGTAAATTATATTTTTTTGCCAAACGAATTTGATTTATAAAAAATTCTTTTTGTAAAGTTTTTTCTTCTACATCATTAATAATAATTGAATTATTCCACGATCTCTCTCAAAGGTAAAAGTAATCAAGTCAACATTCTCCAATTCAAACAATTTCTTCTTTATTTTGCAAATATAATTCTTCCAAATCCTCAAAAATTTCTTTTTTAGAATCAATATAATTTTTTGCATAACTCGGATGAATTCAAATTGTTGCAAAAACAAAATTTTTTTCTTTTGCAAGTTTTACTGATTTCAAAGAGCTTTCTAAGTCTACTCAAATACAATTTAAAATATTTTCTGGGTTTTTAGAGAAATCTTCCAAAACTTTTTCTGAATTTTTGTTTTCCAAAAGGTATGGATGACAATGTGTATCATATAAAGACATTTTTCAAGGGATTAGATATTATTTTTCCTAAATTTAATTTTTTTATTTAAAAAAGCAAATTTTAAAGTTTTATAAAAACTTGCTTTAGCTTATAAAAATATTAAAATCAAAATAATATTTTTATAAGCCTTTTTTTATGTCAAATCGTTTAATTTGAATTCTGGTAATTTTTTGATTTATTCTAGCATTTTTTGCTTTCTATTTTTATGCTTTCGTATCATATAACGGAACTCTTAGCATTACATCAAATGTGGATTCTTATAAAGTTTCACTTTATTCAAAAAATCTAAAAAATGTTGTAGAAATAAATTGTCCTGAAAAGTTTTGTAAAATTCCAAAAGTTTCACCTTTTTCTTATACTATAACTTTTTCAAAACCTTGATATAATGATATTGTAGAGGATTTAACTTTTGCTAGAAAAGAAGCAAAAAATTTAGAAATAAATTTAGAAAAAAAAGTTTTACTAGAAAAAAAAGAAATAGGCTTAGAAAAAGTTATTGATAAAAAAGAAAAATTAAAAGAATTGAGCAAAAAAATAAAATATTATTTTTATGATTCAAATCCTAATTTCGGAGAAGTTTATTTAAATGAAAATTCTTGAAGTCTGGATTTGTATATTAATGATGGCTCAGAAAAGTTCTTGAAAAAGTTTTCTTTGGTTGGAAAAGAAAATATAAAAACTTTTTTTGTTGTTTGAGATTTTTCAAAAGTTGTAATAAAAGTAGGGAAGGAATATTTTTATTATGATAAAATTAGCTTAGAATTCAATAAACTTGATTTATCTTTGAATTTAAAGTATGTAAAAACTTTTGATAATAAAACTATTTTATTTATTACTGAGAAATGAAGTTTTTATTATAATTTAGGTTCAAAAACTTTTGAATATTTTAATTTGTTTGAAGATTTTGTTTTTGTGAATGATTATTATATTTGATATATTAAAGCAGATGATAGTTTAAGAAAATCAAATTTATGATTTGAAAATAATTCTTGAGATTTGGTAGTATTGTACAATCCAGATTCTAAAGAAAAAAAAGTTCTTTTAAATATAGATTTTGTTTTCTCTAAGCTTTATTTAGAAGAAAATAAAATTATAGTGGAAAGTGATATTTGAGAGAAATATGAGGTAAAAAATGTGGATTAAGGTTTAATTAAAATAGTTTTATAAAAAAAGTCATTAAAATATTTGACTTTTTATCTTCTTTAGAATAAATTTGAGCTTAATTATTATATAATTTTTTAATTATGGAAACAATCACTTTGCAACTTCCTAATATTAAATATAAAGAAATTTTGAGTTATTTTATTATAAATTATGAAGTAAAAGAGCTTGAACAAATAAAAAATAATATAGAATTATCAAAAAAACTTTATTTTGATTATCAAAATGACTTTACTTGACAAGAAGATATATGAGTTTTAGAAACATCTTGAAAAAATAAAAATGAAATATTATATGATTTAAAAAATATTTTATGGAATTAATTTTTAAGAAAAAGTTTAAAAAAAGTTCTCAAAGTTTAATTAGATGACAATCAAAGTTAAAAGAGAAAATAGAGAATTAAATCAGTTTGACACAGATGTGGTAGCTTGGTGAGAAGCTGTTGCATATTCTTTTAATTGAGATAGAATAGTGAAGAAATTACTTACATCTGAGGAAATAAAAGCCAAAAAAGAAGCTATTGAACTAAAAGCTCTTTGACCTATAACAAAGGAAGAACAAAATGTAAAAACTAATCTACTAAGTGATTGAATTAGAGTAACAAATAGAACCGAACTTGATCAATTTGTTGCATTAACTAAAAATCTTTTTAAGAAAGATAAAAGTATAAATTTATCTATTTTAAATACTAATAAAGCTAATGCAATCTTAAATGCTTGAACAAATCATATGTTGTTTCTTATCAACGGAGATAATGAATTAATATTAAAAGAAATTGATATAAAAAAAGAGAATCTTACTAAAAGTCTAACTTGAATTAATTGAAAAGTTATATGAGAAGGAGATAACTTAAACAATATTGTAGCAGATTTAAAAAGTAATTGATGGACTTGAAAATTGGAAAATCCAACAGGATTCAATTATTATGCAAGTTGAAGTGCTAAATTAACCCTTACTGAAGATTGAAATATTCGTATGGATCCAATTTCTGAAGAAGAAAGTAATCAAATACTACTAACTCAAGAACAAGAAAAATATAAAAAAGCAAATAATATTTTAATAGAATTAGAAGGATTACTAACTTGAGAAAAATTCTCTGAAGTTTCTCAAACTGATTCGTATAAAGATAAAATGAATGAATTGATGGTGGCAATGTGAGCAACAAGTGAACAAGATTTAGTGACAAAATTAAAGATTCCTCCTGATATAGCAAAATGATGATTTTGAATAAAATCTGTTGCAAGTGCTAAAAAATATTGTACAGATTTTTTAAAATCTACAACAGCAGAATAATCTTTCCCCAAAAAAACTTATACAATTCGTATAGGTTTTTTTTAAACAACTTATAAGAAAAAATTTTGACTATATTCACTTATTTTGTAATATAAGAAAAAATATTTATTTTTTTTAAAATTAAAGTATATGAAAAAAATAATTTTAGACAATCTTGATTACATAAAAAATAAAAAAATTTATGAGAGAAAAGATTATAATGAAAAATTAAAAAATCTTTTAAATACAAATAATATTGTAATTCTAGAATGACAAAGAAGAGTTTGAAAAAGTAGTATTATTATTTCTTATCTAAAAGGAAATAATATAAATTTGGATACAGTTTTTTACATAAATAAAGAATTAGATTTATTTGATGATATAGCTAATATAATTCAACTAGAAGCTCTTTTTGAAGAATTCAAATCATCTTTTTGAGAACCTGAATATATTATAATTGATGAAGTACAAGACATAGAAAATTGGGAAAAATTTATTAGAAAATATAATTCTTACAAAAAATATAAAATAATAATTACTTGATCTAATTCAAAACTTTTATCATGAGAATTATCATCTTTTTTGACTTGAAGATACTTAACTTTACAGATTTTCCCTTTTTGTTATAAAGAATTTCTGAATTTTAAAAACATCCAAAACAGTGAAGAATCTTTTTTAGAATATATTGAATTTTGATGAATGCCAGAAATATTATTTATAGAAAACAAAGAAACTAAAAGAAATTATTTAAAAAATGTTTTGAGCAATATTGTTTTGAAAGATATTGTATCAAGATATAATATTAGGGATATAAAATTAATAGAAAAAATTTTAGCATTTTTATGAGATAATATTTGATCTTTAGTTTCAATTACAAATATAAATTCTTATCTGAAAAATCAATTTAAAAAGGAATATTCAACAAAAACTATAGCTAATTATCTTAATTATCTTGAGTTTCCTTATATAATAAATGAAGTCCAAAGGTATGATGTTAAATGAAAAAAGATTTTGGAATATGTTTGAAAATACTATTTTTCAGATGTTTGAATAAGAAATAATTTTGGTTTTGTATTTTCTCATGATATTTGAAAAATATTGGAAAATTTAGTTTATTTGAAGCTAAAAAAAGATTGATATAATGTATTTATTTGAGATAATCTTTGAATGGAAATAGATTTTATTTGAGAAAAGCTTTGAGAAAAAGTTTATATTCAAGTTTGCTATCTCTTATCAAATGAAAGTACTATTTTAAGAGAGTTTTGAAATTTAGAAAAAATTAATGATAATTATAAAAAGATTGTTTTAACTATGGATAAAACTTTTTGAAATACTTATAAGTGAATAGAAAGTAAAAATATACAAGATTGGTTAGTTGATAATTTTTAAACAACTTATAAGAAAAAATTTTGACTATATTCACTTATTTTGTAATATAAGAAAAAAATATTTATTTTTTTTAAAATTAAAGTATATGAAAAAAATACCAATTTGAATACAGGATTTTGAAAAATTTATAGAATGAAACTATTTTTATATAG
>JBBILU010000023.1:0-18398 GCA_037444775.1 Candidatus Altimarinota bacterium | reverse complement strand
TCTCATCTCTGTCTAGTTTTTTCTAATATTCTCAGTCTATTTTAAAGGACTTAATTCAAAAAGTAAAGGGAGTTTATTTATAAGACTGTATTTGTCAAAACTTTTTTTAAAAAAGTTTTTTGGTGGGCCTGGTTGGAATTGAACCAACGACCAATCGGTTATGAGCCGACTGCTCTAACCTCTGAGCTACAGGCCCTTATTTATTGTAAAAAACAAAAATAATGGCGGAAAAGATGGGATTCGAACCCATGGAACCTAGGAGGTTCACTCCCTTAGCAGGGGAGCCCTTTCAGCCACTCAGGCACCTTTCCAAAGACAAATAAATTTTAAAAAACTTTTACTTAATGGCGGAGAGACAGGGATTCGAACCCTGGGTGAGTTGCCCCACGACGGTTTTCAAGACCGTTCCATTCAACCACTCTGGCATCTCTCCAAAAAAAATGGCTCCCCCGACTGGATTCGAACCAGTGACCAAACGGTTAACAGCCGTCTACTCTACCGCTGAGCTACGGAGGAATAAAATTTTTTTATGTTTAGTGCTATATTATGAATATAGTTAAAATTGTATTCTATACTCTATAAAAATTGCGAGAAGGATTCTATATGTTTTTAAAACAAAGTCAAATTTTTTTGGCTATTTTCTTCATATTGGAGGAATTTTATCTAGTAGAAAGTAGTTTTTTTGTTTTATCTATCATATTTTTTAACAAAAATTTTTCTAAAATAATTTTCTTTAATTTTAAATTCAAATTTTAAATCTAGCAAAACTGGTCAGATCTGAAACGGGACGATAGATTAGTGATTTTTAAAACTATACTTATACTATTACTTTATTTTCTAAATTACATAAAGGATCTAATTTTCAATAAGAACCATAAATTATATTTGCATCCATCCTAGATCAGCCTCTACATTCTTCTTTATATTTGCAATCAACACATTCTTTTGGCAAAAATCAATTATTTAACTGTTTTTGTACAAATTCTGAAGCAAATATTTCTTTTATAGAAATATCTTTTATATTCCAAAAATTATTATCATAAGCACTCATCATTTGAACATATCACTCAGTAGTAATAATAGTTTTTACATCATGAGTATCAGATAAAACTCAATCAATAACTTCCCTTGCTCTATCAATGTTTTTTGTCACACAAAAGGGAACTGGATCTACTATTTTGTAATTTACTTTATACTTTTTATTCAGTAAATACATTTTATTCACTGCTAAACCCATCATTGACTTTGTAGCTCAAACATTATTTTTGGTAGAATATAACCTAAAAAATTGCCAAGAATGATGTTCTATTCAACATTTTTCTCAAAACTCATAAATTTTTTCTAAATTCAAAATATTTTTCCATACAAGAATTGTGAGAAATTCCAAACTTATATTTTCTAAATAATTTATTTTTCTTAGCTGTTCTACTTTTTCTGTAAACATTATTTTAAACTTTTCTGGAACTTTATGTAATCAAAAAGTCATTTCAAGTCATTTTTTATTTACTTCATAATAATCTGTATCATTAAACTCATGCATTGAAACCATAATATTTACTGAATAATTTTTATTCAATTTATCTAAATATTTATCTGTTAACAAAGTTCAATTAGTATTTATATGAATGAAAATATTTTTTTTCTGTAAATAATCAAGTAATTTCCAAAAAAAAGGTGCAGTCATAGGTTCTCCACCTGTAAGAATTATTACTCTAGTTCAATTTTCATATAAATGATCTATTGTCTTTTTCCAAAATTCAAAACTAAGATTTTCTTTTGTATTTCTAGTTTTTAAATCATAATCAATATCATTAAAACAATAATAACAAAAAATATTACATTTACTAGTAATTGTTAAAACAACTCAAAAAGCTCTGTTTTTATTGAAATTTTTATCATCAAAAAAATTAAAATCTCTTGCTGTATCTATCTTTTTTAAAAAAGTATAAATTTCTAAAACTAAACTCTTATTTTCTCAAAAAATAAACCAATTTGCTATTTTCTTATGTTCTTGCTTACAAATAAAATTTTTATGCTGAAAAAAAATAACTTCTTCATTTTGAAATTTATCTTTGAAAATCAGCTTTAATAATCAAAAATCTTGTTCATAAATTGTTTCCAAAAAAAATCAACTCTGTAAATTCTCTTTATATTTAATAGCTGGAAATAAAACAAGTGAGTAAAATATTTTTGTTATCATAATTTATAATTCATCAATAAGTCAAGCAATAAAAATACTCAATTCTCTGTTCTCAAAATTATCTACTTTTTTTAATTCTTCCAAAGAAATAAGTTCAGAAAAAAATGTGCTAAAATATATTTGTGTAGTCAGAATATCTTTTAAAAAATATAAATATTTTTCATCTAATGCAATAATACCTTTTTGTTGTAAAAAAGAAAGTTCTTCTGAAAAATCAGAATAAAATTTTTGTAATAAAATATTATCTACTTTATTGAGTGAAATTTTTTTGTCTGAAATTTTTTGGCTCAAATATTTAACAAAAATGTATTTTTTATCTAAAAATAATGAGGAATCTATTGGAAAATTTCATATATCTAAATTATTATAATACACCACAAAATCAGATTTTTTTGTTAAAAAAACTCAATCAAAAATTGAAATAGCTCAAATTCATAATCAAATCAATGTATAACAATAATCTTGTTCAATGAGTTTCTCTTGAAGTAATATAGAATTTCATGAATTATGTGGAAAAGTTTTTGCAATTTTTTGAAATTCTTTTTTTGTTTTAAATGAATTTATAGAATCTGTATATTTTGTTTCTTTGTTAGAATAAAAATAATTTATAGTGAAATCATCTAATCATAAAGAAATAATACTTTTATAATCTTGTATACAAATCTTTAAATCTTGTCATTTTAATCATATCATCAAGTCTCAAACACATTCTATTCATATTTTTTTTGCATAATCAAGGAGAAAGTTAATTTTTTCAAAAGAAATATATGGTCTATTATTTCGAGTTAGAACTTCTTTATCAAAACTTTGAATTCAAAATGAAATTCTATTTACTCAATGTTTCTTTAAAATATCTATTTTTGGGAAGTTTAACAAATAAGGGGCAACCTCAAAAGAAACTTGTCTCAAACTTTCTTTTGCAATATATGAATAAATTCACTCAAATAAAATATCCAAATTATCAACTGATAAAATACTAGGAGTTCCTCAACCAAAAACTAAAGTTTCAAAAAATAATTTTTCAAAATTATTTAACTCGAAATACATTTTTAATTCTTTTAGAATATATCGAATATATTTGCCTAAATCATCTCAAGTAGAAATCTTTTTTTTAAAACAAGCACAATATAAACATTCTGTAATACAAAAAGGAATGTGAACATAAAGGGACTTATTTCTGTTTAAAAGAGTTTTTTTTATTATTTTTCATTCTGCATTTTCTAAAAACATATTCTTTTTTAAAAAAAATTCTCATGGGAAAAAAGTAGATGATGAATCTGAAAATCTTCTATAAGTAATATATTTTAAAGTTTTTAAGTCTGTTATCATAAGATTTTTTTTTATAATAAAATCACTTCCCCATTTGAAAAGTTTATTCTTACATAATCTCAAGTTTTGAGAAGATGTATATTTTTGGTTGAGCAAATAATTGGTAATCAAAATTCTTTACAAACAGCAACTCAATGGCATAAATAATTTCATCTTGCCAAAATCATTCCACTCAAAAAATCAATGTATCTCATATAAAATGGCTCAAAATCATATGAAACATAAAAATAATTTTTATGTTTTTCAAAAATGAATCAATCCAACTCACTTTTTAGTATTATAAATCACTCTATAATTCAACTTCAAGAAACTACTTCTCAAGAAACTTTTTTACTTATTCAAGAAATTTTATAATTATTCTTTTGAGATAGTACATATTGTAATATTTTTGAATTAATTCACAATTCTTTTGAAACAAAAAGTAATAAGTTTTCATTATAAAATGTCTTTTGTGTTACATTTTTCAGTAAAAACATTATTATTTTTCTATCATACAAAATATTTTTTAAAATATTTTTGTAATCCCCAATATTGTTATCAAAAAATTTCTTAAAAGTACTAAAATTATAAAAACTAAAAAGATTCATATCAACTTTTAAAGAATATTTATACATTCAAATATTTGTATCACAAATATAAAAAATATCTTTATTATTTTTTCATATTACAGAAAAAGTAAAATCTATATTATAAAATGTATTTATGGAATCTAAATAAGAATTACATCAAAATTTTGGTCTTAAAACAGGAGTAAGTTCAATATTTTTCACAGAAATCCAATCTGCCAATCTTTTATCATCTTCATTCGTGCACAAAAATAATGTAAATGTTCTATTGTAAGTATTTTTTTGAATTTTTTTTGTAATATATCTAAAACTTAATGAAAAACCTGTTTCATGAAGAAACCATTCATCTTGAGAAAAACCTAATTCTTCTAAAAGTTTCTTAGTAATTTCTATAAATTCATTCCAAGAGATTTCTTTTTTATTAAAAAAAGTTTGTTTTTTTTGAATTTGATGAAGAGAAAGCTCCCTAATTTGAAGGAAAACAAGAGAATTATTTTTGTAAGTCCATTCTATAAGAACTTCTTTATCTTCAAATATTTTTTTTGCTTGTAAAAATTTTTTTGTTACTTGATCTAAAATCTTTGGATGAAAATCTATTGGAAGAGTATTTTTTCATAACTTTGAGTTATATAAAAAAATTTCTCTCTCTCAAGTTGATGTAATAGAAAGATTATCAATTCTTGACATTTCAATTATTTCATCTTTTTCTCAAAGATTACAAACTCCTGCAAATTCTCACTCAATAAATTCTTGAATCAAAATAGCTATTTGAAAAGACTTTCTATCAAAATCTATATTTTTTTTCTTTGCATAAATAAAAACTTCTTCTTTTAAATAAGATTCTAAAACTTTAATAATACTTTGTAGAAATTTTCTTCAATTTGAAACAACACTTTCAAATAAACCAGCAAAAGTAGCTCATGAAGAATCTTCATAGATACTTGAACTCCTAAAAACATATTTTTTTTCTTTTTCTAAAAAAGAAAATATTTCTTTAAGAAGTCCTTTATTTTTTATACATAACTTGTTACTTTTAATAGAAAATATTTTATTTACTTCACAAATAGATAAAACAAAAGTTTCTGGAATTAAAAAACCATTATTTTTCAATAATAATAAATTATATCACTTATTTCATAATTCTTCTCTCAAAGAAAAATCTTCTATATTATTTTTCATAAAAAGATTTTTTTATTAAATCAATTATTTTATATTGTTTTTCTAATCACTGTTTTTTAGGAATCATCATAACCATATTAAAAATATTTTTTATAGAATATGAATTAAGTAATCTTTGTAAATGAAAAATATCAAAAATATTTCCAATAAATGTCTGCCTTTTAATAAAATTACTCAGTTTTTCTCAAATATTTTTATTTTGCTTCTGAATCCAAAGCAAAGAATCTAAATCCTCATATATATTTCCATTTATTTCAAGAACAAATTGTTTATCACTTGACACTCAATTATAATAAGAAAAAAATTCAATAACAAATACATCTGATGACTTAGTATCTTTATAAGTATTTTTTATTTGTAAAACTAGATTTTGTAACAAAATTAATTCTTCTTTTCCCCATTTTATAGTACCAAATACTGGCATTATATTAATATTTTTAAATCAAGCTTGTATTACTTTTCCAAATAAAATCTGAGAATCTTTTATAGTTTTTGGATGAATAATAAAATTTATAAAAATATTTGTTTTATCTTCAAAAATATCTTTTCATAAAACAATATTTCAAGTTTCATTATCAATAGATAAATACATTTTAAAATTTTTATTTAAAAGATAATCTAACTTTTTTTTATCAAGTAAAAGTCAATTAGTTCAAATTGAATAAAATATTTTTTCTGTATTTTTTAATTTTTCTACCAAATATTGTATTTTTTCAAATCATAAAAGAGGTTCTCATCAGAAAAAATTTACTACAAAATATTCAACTTCTCATAAATTTTTATCAATAAAATTGACAAAATTATCTAAAACTTCTTGTGAAATAAAAGTATTTCTAAAATCTAAATCACAATAAGAACATCTTTTATTACACTGATTAGAAACAATTATTTCAAATAATATTTTTTCTTTCATAATTTTTATAAATACTACAATTTTTACATTTATCTTTTGATAAAAAATCTGATTTTATAAAATCCATCAACTTTGTATATTTTGGAAATTCTACAAATAAATCTGAAATATTTCAAACTAAAAAATTTTTATTTTTTCAAGAAATACTACAAGTATAAATATTTCATTTACTATCAAAAAGAGGAATAAAATAGCAAAAAAAATCTTTAAATCAATAATTATCATCTTCAGAAAAAGTGCAATTATTTCCTAAAGATTCTAATATTTTATTATGTCCAGCAAAATTATGGTATCACTGTAAAGAATATCAAACTTCTAAAAGATTTGCTAATTTCTTAAATAGTGGGATCTCTGAAATAGTATTTTTGTTAATTAAAAGCTCTAAAGAAAAAGAAATATTTTGTTTTTTTAATTTTTTTATAAATCTCATAGTAATATCAAAAGTGTTACTTTTTGTTAATCTATTATAAAAATCTTTTCTTATAGAATAAAGTCAAACAGAAATATTAAAATATATTCCATTTTTCCTCATTTTCTCGAAAATTTCAAAATAGTCTTTTTTCACAGATTGTCATTTGGTAGGAATAAGAACTTTTATTCAAGTATTTTTAAACTTTGATATAAAAATATCGAATAAAAATATAATTTTGGGATGAAGAAATATATCTCAAATTCAAGAAAAATTTATAAATAGAATATTTTCTTTATTTTGAAAGATATATTCTAAAATGTCTTCATAGATTTTATTAGAAATAAATCCTTTATTTTGCAATAAAGGATTTACGCAAGATTCACATTGAAGTGAACAAAAATCTGTTAATTCTATTTCTATCGGATGCTTCATATATTTTAGTATATTACATTCTTATATCAATCTAAAAAAAATTTTTCACATAATTTTTTATCTAATATTTCTCATGTAATTTTATTTGCTAATATTTTTAAAATAATTGAATTTGATTTTTCTTTTTCATAATATTGTTTAGAAAGATTTTCCAATTCTTTTATTGCAATTTCTTTATCTAATTTTCAAGCTAAAAACATACTAAGAACTATATCTTTTTTATCGTCACTTCATCATTTTTGATATTCTTTTAATATTTTTCAATTTTTATCTAAATATGTTTCTAATGAATGATTGTTTTCCAAAACAAAGCTATATAATTCCTTTAATCAAACATAATCAATAAAACTATCTTTTCAAGCATTGCTATTTAAATCAAAAGCAATTATAGTATTACAAGTTTGCAATGTATCCAATAACCGTCTTTTTCAAGCATATTGATTTTCATTTTTATATTGCATAATTTCATTCATTAATTCTTTATTTTCAGATAAAGAAATAAGATCTTCTATAGTATTAACTTTTTCTAAATAAGAATCTATTGGCTCATATCTAAACTCTTTTCTTTCATTAATGGTTCAAGTTAAAGATTTTTTTTCGTCGTCCATTTCTGAAATAGCTTTAGGTATTGTTTCTGTTTTCATATCAGAGGAATCATTATTATTTAAACAAGATGCAACACTAATAAGTATAAATACCATAATTAAAATTTTCATATTTAACTTTTATAAATATAAAATACTACCGTCTACTTCCATGACTTCCATGACTTCCATGACTTCCATGACTTCCATGACTCCCATGACTTCCATGACTTCCATGACTCCCATGGCTTCCATGACTTCCATGTGAACCATGAGAACAATGTCAAGTTCCTCATCAAATTACAGTTGCAGGTGGAATTCAACTATAATGTCAATTAACAAAGGAACTACTATGAGAAACAACTACTGGGCAAGATACCGTATTTGATAATCTTCAATATGGGAATCTTGCCGATCTAGCACAAGATGCTGTCGATGTTCAAGTAGGAGTTCAACTATAATGTCAATTAAGTATTCAACTACTATGTCAAACAGAAGGTGTTCAACAACTTGCAGTTGCTCTAGTTGTAGAAATAGCCGAATTAGATATTTCAATTCACTCAATTAATAAAGCTCAAAAAGAAAGTCATAAAGCATCTTTTTTAGTAATTTTTCAGCTTTCATCAGTAAGAAAAGAACCTATTTTCTTTTTTATTTTTGGAAATAATTTTGATTTAATCATATTATAAAAATTATAACTTAAAATATTTATATTCCTTCACACTGAGAAATAATATTTGATCCAGAAAATCTTTTTGTCCAAGATTCAAAAATTTCTTTGTTCTCTTTTAACCTCAATTTATTAAATAAATAATCCAAAACTGCATAATCTAATATTTTTTTATGATCTTTAGAATAATTTGGTACTATATTTCAGCTAGTTTTATAGGAATGGATTGGACAAACTCATATATATGGTTTATAAACGCTTTCATTGTATCAAGGCAATCAATCTAATGCACTTGCCTGAACCATAATTTTAGTTGTTTCACTTCATATCATAGCTTTATAAGCTTCATATCAAGGATACTCAGAAAAATCAACTTCATTTAAATCAACCATTAAAAAATTTTCATCTCACATTCTAGAAAACATTCTACCTTCATCACAAGAATAAACTTTTCAATTATAATTATAGGCTACTTGTCAAATACATGCTCAACATGGGCTTCTTTCATCTAAATAATTTGGATCATCACTTGTTAAAATTTTTGACAAATATATTGATGATAGCATTTCTTTAAAAGGAGTTCAATTTTTGTTAATCTCTATTATGTAATCTAAACATTTATAATAAAATTCTATAAATTCTTCCGTTGTATATCATAATTTTTCAATCTCTACAGAAGCAAATCAATATGGATTTAATGGTCTAAGAAAAATTCAATCTAATCATAAAGATAAATAGGTATCTATAACCTCTTTATATTTTGATAATGTTTTTTTAGTAACTGTTAATAAAGCTCCTACTTTTGAATCTATTCATCTTTTTTTATATTCTTCATTTATTTTTTTTATCCAATAGATAACTTTATCAAAACTATTTCATTCTTTAAAAGTTCTATTAAAATTATGTGTCTCTTCATCTCAATCGAGAGAGGTTGATATTCAAATATTATTATCCAGCAAAAAGTTCATTTTTTCATCATCCATTAAAGTCAAATTTGTAACTATTGCAAAACTAACTCTCTTTCAAAGATGAAAAGATTTAAAATTTGCATATTCCACTATGAATTTGACAATATCCCAATTAACAAGAGATTCTCCTCATTGAAATTCTATTGTTAAATCTGGACTTGAAGTATAAAAAATAGTATCAACTACTTTCTTTGCGATTTCTTCTGTCATATCCATATTCTTAGCTGTCATTGGGGCTACTGCTGCATGACAATATTGGCATTTATGATTACATCTAAGAGTTGTTACTACAATGTGTAATGTAGGTCAAAAAGCAAGAAATTTATTTTTTCTTGCAAATTTATCTATCATATCATTTTCATAATTTGAATCTTTCAGAAAACTTTTTTCTAATAATTCATTATATTTTTCTCAAGATTCTATTTTTCAAGAAATAAAATCATTAAATTGTTCTTTATCTAAAAATGAATATTTTCAAATATCATTAGTAATCAAAAAAGATTTGTCATCAAATTTTTTAAATCTAAAAAATCAAATTTTATCACTTTTTAAATTTTTAAAATTTTCTATATTAAGCATATTTTCTAATTATAAAACTATAATTTAACATCTAAACAATATTATACAGTCAATTCATTCTTTAAATATATATAATAATTCATAAATTCATTAAAAATTTCTAATACATCTTCTTCATTATTTCATTCTATAGACAAAGAATTTTCAGAAAAGTCTATTTTTGCTATTTCTTTAAAAGAATCTATAACTTCTAAAATTACATTTTCTTTATAGAGATTATTATTTATTTTGAAACTTTTTTTTAACATCTTGAATAGCATTAGGATTTAAGGTTATACTGGGTTTATTATCTTTTAAACTACCTGTTTCTTCTTCTATTTCTCTTAAAATTTTTTCTATTTCTGCTTCATCTATTTTTAAATCTGGATCATTTTCTATTTCTTTAAGAATTTCATCTATATCTTTATCAAAATCTATTTGATTTTGTTTTTGATTTTCTCATTCCTCAGTGTTGATTTCTACATAATTAACAGAATCTAAACTATTTGATATAGCTGCTGAAACTATAGTTTCTCTTATAATTTTATTCTCTTGTTCTAACTTGTTTCTTAAATATACAGAAAGTAATTCATCACTAAAATCTCATACAATTTCCTTCAAATCTTTTTTAATTCAAGATTTTTTAGTTACTTGGATTATTATGTTTTCTTTTTCATCTATTTTAAAAAAGAAATAAGCCTTATCCAAAAAAGTATAAGCAGCTTTCATAACAATATCTTTAGAAAAAATAGATGAATCTATTAATAATTCATACTGCTCTCAAGCAGAAACTTCATTCAAAAAATTTATCATAGAAAATTTAAGTTATTTTTTTAAATATTTATTAATTTAATGAAATGTAGTATAGATTTTTTTTTCATTTTTGCAAAGTTTTATGGCTATTTTTTCTAAATATGGTTTAAAGTGGAAAGAAACCTTGATATTGAACAATTAGACAAATATTACAATGAACAAATAAAGAGGAATTAAAAAGAATATTTAGAGAATATTCAAGATGGAGAAGAACAAATAGTATCATTAGATTGAAAAGTAGTAAGAGGAAGTTTTAATAATTTTAAAGACCAGAAAACAATACAAATATTTAGTGTTTTAGTTAATATAAAGATAATATTAGAAATTAAAAAATAGAAGAAAAAACAAATGGAATACCAGTAGCACAAAAATTTTTTGAAAAATTATGACTTAAAAATGCAATATTAACATTGGATGTATTACATTGCCAAAAAAAACTTTCAAACAAATAAAAAAAATTTTGCTGATTTTTTTTTTATTTATTAATTATTTCAATAAATTTATCAAAAAGAAAATTTATTATATTATTTCAAAATATTGTAGTTATCGTAAATCACAAAAAAATATATGGGGCAAAAGAAAAAGTTCTTAAAATTTTTATAGCAGTTATTTCTTGGAATTCTGGAGTTTGTTTTTGCATGTGATAATTATTTACACAAAAATAAATTTTTTGTAATTTCATTTTTGTTTCTTCATCTATAGGATTTTCAATATTATTAAAATAATTTTCTGGATCTATGTCAAAAAAGTTCTCATTTTCTTTCTCATTTACTCCTGAATAACCTAAAATTTGTTGAGTTCAAAATAATTTTTGCAAGTATGGTTTATCTACTATATTTCAAACTTCTAACTTTTCAATTCTTATAAAATCTGTCTCAGCCAATCAAAAAGTTATTTTATATGAATAAATTACCATTCTTAGAAATAAATACAAACTTATATATAATGTAAATATTAAATATAGACTTTTAAATAATTCTTGAGAATTTTTAAAATACTCATAAAAGCAAAAAGAAATAAGTAAAATAAATAATACAAAAATAAATGTAAATTCTATCCAAAATCAAGCTTTTTCATATTTACTAAAAACTTTGTTTTTCAAAAATTTTTTACTTTTATTTATAGTTTTTCTTATTAAAATAAGTAAAATTATAAAAACTGCTATGAAAGATATAACTAAATAAAAATGATATTTATGAAAAAAATTTGTGAAATTTGAAATAAAATCACTATTTCAATGAAATATATAACTGAAAGAATATAATCTTAATAATCTAATACTTACAAATATTATCAAAAATATTAATAAAAATTTAAAAATTATAAAAAAAACACTTCAACTTTTACTTTTTTTATAAGTATACCATTTTTCAGATAAATCTGATTTTATGTCTTTAAATAAACTTTTTCTATAAATAGAATTAAATAATACTTTTCAAAAATAAAACCAAAAAAAATATCAAATTAAATAGGCTAAGGTTATTAAACCAATATTTCAAATAAAAGATACTATTCAAATATATGGTATAAATAAAGCTAAAACTAATAAATATTTAGCATCTCAAGCAGACCATATTCAAAAATAATATAGTAAAAAACTTATTAATAAACTTACAAATATTTGAAATATAAAAAAAATAATATTTATTTCTGGGGAATATAAAATATTTCAGAAAAAAAATAAAAAAACAAACCAAAATGGAATCAAAAATAATAGATAAATAAGTTGTTTATTTGGAATTTTTTTTTGCAACAAATCTGAAATTACTATTTTATAATTAATTATTAAAAAAATTATTAAAAAAATTATCAAAATTATATATTCCATAACCATTTTATTTAGAAAAATATTTAGCAAAATTGGTATAAAAGTTCATTTCATTTAATAAAATTATTTCATTTATTGTTTTTAATGCTCAACTTATTCAAGGATAAAAGTTTTTTAAATTTAACTGAGTTTTTCATATATCACTAATTCTAGAATCAAAATATATATCAGAATAAATAACATTTGCTTGAGAGTTTTTTATAATATTTCCAAAATAAGATAAATTAGAATAAATTATTGTTTTAACATTATCTTCACACTTAACTTTTTCTTTTATCAAATTTTTTATTTTTTCATTATCTCAATCAGAGATACCAAAAGAATCATTATTTTTGCTTACAAATTGAGAAAAATTATCATAAACAACAAAATCTATTCCAAATCACATTTCTTCCAAAAATTCTACAATATCAACATTATTTGTGTAATCTTGATTAAAAAACTTTTTTAAATCAGGGATTCATAAAAAAGAAATCAAAACTCTGTATTTTTTTGCTTTTACATAAGAAACTCTGCTTTGATATTCTCAAATAATTTGTTCTAATTTTTCATCTAAAACTAATTTTTTATCAAAATTTTGTAAAATATTTGAAAGCCATTCACAAGAATTTTTCAGTCAATATGGATATTTTGGGGAAATAGATTTCGTTCAAATAGACTGAAAAGGGTATTCAAAAGCTTCTTTTTGAAAATTATTTGGAGAAAAAACAAACAGTTCTGATTTATACATCATTTCAAGAAGCCTTACATCAATTGATGGAATAAAACTTGAATTTAATTTTAATCAATTTTCAATCAAAATTCTAGAAAGCTCTATTTGATGTTCAGATTCATCAAATCAAAAAAGTGAAAAAGAATTTGACACTTTTGAAATATTTCTTTTATCTATTTTATCTAGGTAACAATCTAATAATAAAACTTTTTGTTCATATGGTGTTTTTTCTAATTGTCAGTGGAAAATAAAAGGAATTTTTATTTTCTTTTTTGCTCTTTCTAAAACCGAATATACATCATCTCAAATAATTCTAGGAACACAGCAACAATTGAAACTTATAGTTTTTATATTATTTTTTTCTATATTTTCTATTGCATATTCTATTGCATTACTTAATTTATCTGTTCATCATCACATTACTATATCATTTTCATCAAGATCAGTTGAAAGTCACATTGATTTTCAAGAACTTTCTCAAGATAAATATTTTTGTTTTTCTTCAGAAGTTAGATAATAATATTTATCATTAAATTTGTTTCAATAATAGCTTTTTGGAAAATTAAAGAAATGATATCCTCTTTCTTTATTATTTGGAGTTATTCATTGACACTCTCTTTCTGAATGGTGAATAGAAATATTTGGTAAATCTAAATTAATACTTTGATCAGCATTTCTAACAAAACCTTCATTAGCGATAAATCTAACTTTTTGCAAAGGATGAGCCCAATCTTGAATTACAGAAAAAGCTCATCTAATAGGTTTATTAAAAATAGAATAATATTCTTTTTTTGCTTTTACATCTTTGGCAAGTATTTCCAAAAAAGTTGCTAGATTAAATTTTTCTCATCTAACCAAAAGATGAACCAAGAAATTTAAAAATATTTCATTTCATACTTGATAATGAACTCAACAACACAAATTATTAGAACAAAGCAAAGAACCACATTTTTTGATTCAAAAATTATCTCTAAATTCTAAATGTAATATTTCTCAAGATTTTTTTTGAGTCAAAATAATTATTAACCTTTCTTTATTCCATTCAATAGTTTTTATTTCAATTTCTTTTGAAAAATTTGGATACACCAATGAAAAGACCTTTGAAAACGAAAAATGGCTTTGCATAGATGGTTTAAATCTTTTCTCAAAGAAATCTTTTGGATAAATAATTCTCTTTTTTATATGTTCGTTATTTTTCATAGAATATTTAAAAAAATAGTAATACCACCTAAATTCACTCTGGCTCTATTTCAAATGATTGAAAAAAATCATCGAACTCTTCTTCAGTCATTGGTTTTGGCTCATTTTTTTTTCAAGAAATTGCCAAAATATCATCAACTAGTTTGTCAAAAATTTTAGCAACTTCAGAATCTGGTGCATATTCTGCCAAAGTCTTAGCTTTGTATTCTGCACAAGAAATAACATCACTCCTAGGAATAAAAGCAATAATTTCAAGTCATATTTTTTCTACAAACTTTTTTATTATATCTTTATTAAGAGAATTACTTCTAGCATTTACAATAATTCATCCTACATAAATTCCATTCTTACTATATTGATTTACAGCTTTGCAAATATTATTACAAGCATACATGCTCATAACTTCTTCAGAAATAACTATAAAAATTTTTTTTCCATATCAAACTCTAAGAGGAGAAGCAAAACCTCAACAAACAACATCTCATAAAACATCAAAAAGCATCAAGTCATAATCTTCTTCTAACAAATCTATATCATCAAAAATTTCAAACATTTTTGAAATCCCTCTTCAAGCACATCAAGTTCAAGGTATTGGTCATCCTGCTTCAATACAATCTATTCCATTAAATCATTTTACTGTCAATTCTTTTACACTAACATAATCACTTTGTTTTGTTAGCATTTCCATAACAGTTGGGATTCTTTTACCTCAAGTAATTTTTTTAGTAGAATCTGCTTTTGGATCACATCCTATTTGCAAAACTTTTTTCCCTCTCAAAGAAAATTGTCCAGAAATATTACTGGAAATAGTAGATTTTCAAATTCATCATTTTCAATAAACAGCTATTCTTTCCATAAAAATTATAAATTATTAAATAAATTATCTATATATAAATATTTATCTAAAATTTCTTTATTGTTAGAATAATGAGATTTTATTTTGTCTTTGAAATTATACATTGAGTTCTCAATTTTTTTCAAAAGAAATTATTTTCAATATTCTGTAAAATATTTTTCATTATCTAAAAACATTTTAGCTTCATTTAAGAAATCTTTAGTTTTTCTTGGTTTCAAATATTATTATAGAAAACAGCCAAATTAAAAAGTATTTATCATTTTTTACTTTTTTAATGATTCAAAGAGTTTTCTCAACTTTGAAATTCATTTAATATAGTATATAGTTTGTTTTATTATATTTTTTCACTTTTTATTGGCTTAAATTCTCAACTTCCATACAATAATGGATAATTTTTCCGAACTCATTGACAAGATTCTCTATATTGACAATATTCACAATTATCAAATTGGACCTTTAACATATCTTTTTTTCTTTTTTTCCAATCAAAATTATCATTATTGTTTATGTGGTCAATTTCAACTATATGATCTTGATCTTCTCAAAGAAATTGTTTGATAAGATTTTTATAATTTTTTGTGTCAATTTGATAAAGAATACAAGCTGGGACTGTATCAAAAGTAATTCTTATACTATATTTAATGGAAATATAAATCAATTTTCTCAAATAAGGGAGAAATTCAGTGTAACTTATTTTTAAATCTCCCCAACTTTCCTCTGTATCATTATTAAGCCAAATAAAATTTATTCTAATGTCTTTGACTTCTTTTTTGAAAAAATAAAACAACACTGTTTCAACTATTGTTTGACAATTTTTTGAATTCAAAACAATATTTACACTTAATGCATCTTTAAGCAATCATTTTTTATGAAGTTCTACAAAATTATCTATTGCTTTGATTTTTTTTTAAGTCATCACTTTACTTGAGTTAAATAATCTTCAATTTCTTCCATATGAGAATGGACTGAAAAATTCATTCTTGTAGCTCAAGATTCTACTATTCTTTTTGCAAATTCTACATCATCAAATTTCATTCAATTACTTATTAAATTTATTGATTTATAACCCAAAATTTTACAAAAAGAAAGAATTTCTAGAATGTTAGGATGAATTGAAATATCTCAACCCAAAAATCATATAGATCTATATCATTTATCAAAATAAGATTTTATCTTTTCTTCGAGAATTTCTAATTTTACAAATTTTATATCCCAAAGTTCTGATTTAGAACTCATACAAAACCTACATTTATTATTGCAAGCTTTTCAAATATTTATTTCTATATGCTTTAGATTGTTCATTTATTAAAATTATAATTTAAAAAACATTTTAATCTTAATAAAAAATCTATTTTTTCAAAATTAATAATAAAAATAGAAAAATAAACTCTAAAAAATTTGACTATTTAAGCATTTTCTATATAATCTCGCTTGCTTATTGACTTTTTGGATAAAATAACCGAAAAGTCGGAATTATTTTATTCATAAAATTTTTGTAAAAATGCCAATAATTAAGTGAGCAAAGAAAGCTTTAAAACAAAGTGAGAAAAGACAACAAAAAAATAGTTTCTACAAAGGTATATATACTGAAACTAGAAAAATTTTTGAAAAAGCTATAAGAGATAAGGACTTAGAAGCTGCAAAAAAAGTATGGGCAAATGAAAAAGTAGAAGATTCTAATACAAAAAGTTGAGTTAGAAATGTGAGATCATGATTACAATCTATTATCGATAAATTAGTGAAAAAGAATATTATTCATAGAAATAATGCTTCAAGAAAAAAGGCAAAATTTTCTAAAATGTTAAAAGAACTAGCTTTAAATTAATATTTTTTGACAATTGGATGGAAGAAAAAAGAAAACCGATTAATGATGAGATAAAAGCTCATAAAGTTCAGCTAATCAATGAAGAAGGTGAGTTTTTATGAGATATGTCTTTAAATGATGCAAAAATAAAATCATCTGAACTTTGATTAGATTTAATGGAAATAACTAAAAAAGAAGGTTATTCCATAGTAAAAGTTTTAGATTATTGAAAATATCTTTATAGACAGAAGAAACAAGAGCAAAGGAATAAGCAAAAATGAAAAGCTCCAGATATAAAAACAGTTAGAATAACTTTTAAAATATCAGAGCACGATTTAGAAGTAAAAAAAAATCAAGCTGAAAAATTTGCAATTTGATGACACCCTCTTAAGTTAACACTTATGTTGAAATGAAGAGAAAATCATTATGAGAATATAGCAAGAGAAAAAATAGAACTTTTTGTTAATATGATTTCTCCTTTCTATAAAATGGATTGAAATATCAAAAAAATGTGATCTACATTTATTATGATGTTTAAATCTACTAAATAAAATTTAATTTATAACTGTTTAATTTATGACTTTAAAAACAAGAAGTTGAGTAAAAAAAAGAGTTAAAGTTACTTGAACAGGTAAGTTTATACTAGGAAAAGCTTGTAAAAGACATTTACTTTCTAATAAAACTAAGAAAGCTAAAGGAAGAAATAGATATGGTTTAGTTTCAGCTTCTGTTGAAAATAGAAAAATTGCAAGACAATTGCCACATTTATAAAAATTTTTTAATTAAATATCTTTAATTTTCTTTTTTAGGGAGAGGATTATTAAAAAGAATATAATTAAAAAAAATATTATATATTAAATATAAGAAAAATGGTAAGAGTTAAAAGAAGTCTTATGACTAAAAAAAGGCATAAGAAAATGATTTCTGCTACTAAATGATACAGAATGATGAATTCTAGAGTTTTCTCTAGGGCAAAAAATGCTTGGATGAAAGCATGATTGAATTCATATGTAGGTAGAAAAAGAAAAAAAAGAGATTTCAGAAGATTATGGACAACTAGAATTAATTCAGCTGTTAGAACTTTAGGAACAACTTATTCTAAATTTATTAATAGTATGTATACAAAAAGAGTTTCTTTAAATAGAAAAGTTCTTTCAAATCTTGCTATTTCTAATCCAAAAGTTTTTGAAAATGTTGTAAATTTTGTTAAATAATTAAAAAAATGATTTTTGTATTAAACAGAAATCATTTTTTTAATTATTTAAGTTAAAACAAATATCAACTTATTTTATAGTAAACTAACTTGAAAATCACCATGGTAATTTATTTAAAAATTCATCAAGTGCTTCAAAAAATGTATCAAAAGAAATATTA
>JBBILU010000022.1:0-18461 GCA_037444775.1 Candidatus Altimarinota bacterium | reverse complement strand
TAAATTAAATATGAAAAAAATTTTTTTATCTTTATTTCTTTTTCTCTATTTTTTCAATCCAACTAATGCTGACAGTTTAAATTATTTAAAAAGTTTGTGAAATGATTTTAGAAAAGAATGTTATAAAAATTATTCTTCTCTAGAAACAAAAGATATAGAGATATGAAAAGAAATAAAAATTATTTCCGAGCTAGATGATATAAAAGTACTTCAATGAAAATACTTTTTGCCAATGAAATCACCGAGTAAAAATGAAACTAGTATCAATTATAAAGCAAATATAAACTGAAATTTTTGATTATTGAAAGATGATAATAAAAAAACTTTTATCGAAATAGATAGTAAAACTTTGATTTGAGAAAGTTTAATAATTAAGTTTGAAAAAACTCTAAAAGGAAATACTTTTAAATTTATATTTGACTATAATTCAAACAATTATAATTTTATTTTTTATACATCTATAGATTGAAAAAGCTTTGATAAAATAGAAAAAATAGATATAGAATCTTATGATTTGAATACATTAAAAATAGAATTAATTCCAAAAACAACTCAAATTACTAAAGAAAAACTTCATATATATGAGCTTAATTTTACAACTCTTCAAAATATAAAGGTAATAAAACCAATAAGTAAAGAAAAAATAGAATTTTTTGAGCAAAATGAATGTAATTATCAGTATGTAGAACCTAAAGTATTTTCTTCTACAAACTATAAAATTGATTCAAATACAAAAGAAGTTTCATTAGTTTTTAAAGATAATCCATTATATAATCCTATAAAAAAAATGGATTCAGATTCAGATTTTATAATAGATGAAAAAGATAATTGTACAAATATTTATAATCCAAACCAAAAAGATAACAATTCTGATTGAATTTGAGATTTATGTAGTGATGATGACTTAGACTGAATAATCTGAGAAAAAGATAATTGTATAAATATTGCAAATAAAGATCAAAAAGATGTAAACAGAAACTGAATATGAGATGTTTGTGAGTTTGATAAAGATAAAGATTCTATATTTGATGTTCAAGATAATTGTATCACAATACCAAATAATTTACAAGAAGATTTTGATCAAGATTGAATTTGAAATGCTTGTGATAATTGTGATTTTAAAAATCCTAATCAAGAAGATAGAAATAATAATTGAATTTGAGATTTTTGTGAAACAGAAGAAGATTTTTTGAAATCTAATGATTTAGATAAAGATTGAATAATGGATTCAATTGATAATTGTAAAAATGTTGCCAATTCAGATCAAAAAGATATTGACCAAGATGAAATATGAGATCTATGCGATAATTGTAAAGAAATCCAAAACACTGACCAATTAGATTTTAATAAAAATAATGTTTGAGATTTTTGTGAAGATTCTGATTTGGATAACTTAATTTGATATAAAGATAACTGTATAAATGTTTCAAATCCAGATCAAAAAGATGATGACAATAACTGAGTAGGGAATTTATGTGAAGATAAAGATAATGATGAGATAGTTTTTTCAAATGATAATTGTCCATATATTTATAATCCAGAGCAAAAAGATATTGATAAAGATTGAATTTGAGATGCTTGTGATAAAGAAGATAATAGATTTATAGAATCTAATAAAATATTTTTCATGGGATTAATTATAATTCTTACAATTTTATTTTCACTAGGGATATTTTTTATGATTAAAAAAATAAAATAATATGGATATATTACTAAATTCTAAAATTAGTCTGCTATTAATCATCATATTAGGATTATGCTTTTTAGTGATTCTCCGAGGTTGAATTTAAACTTCTAAAATATTTATAATACAATTTAATAAGCAAATATGAATAAAGTACTAAATCGTTTCGCAACTATAATATCTATATGAATTTGATTATCTATTTTTGCAGTAGATTATAATTTAACACTTTTTGCTATAATAGTAGCATTATTATGCAAATTTGTTTTTTTAAATTCTTCTTTTATAGAAAATTCATTACAAGAACATATAATTAAAAAAGAAAATATAAAAAAAGATAATAAAGATGTAGAAAAAGTTTATACATCTAATTTAGAAATTGATAATTTTAAAAAAGTTGAAAGAGTTGAAAAAAAAGAAGGGAGGAGAGAAGAAAGAAGAGAAAATATAATTCAAAAAGAGTTCTTTGAAAAAGTTAATAATTTAGAAAACAAAACAGAAAATTATGTTTCTAAATTCTTCTGAAAAATAAAAGATTTTTTTAGTACAAATACTTTAGCAAAGCTAGGTTGAATCCTAATATTTTTTGCTGTTGTATTTTTCTTAAAATGATTAGTTTGAGCTTTTTGGGAAGTAATTTGAGAAGTCGGAAGAATTATTTTATGATTTATTGTATGACTTCTTGTTTTTTTATCAGGAATTTATTTAGACAAAAAATGACATAAATGAGAATCTGAAATACTATTTTGAGTTAGCTTATTAATAAATTATGCTGTAATATTATCTTGAAGATTTTTAGTTTGAGATAATTGATATTTAACAGAAACTACAACTTTTTTATTTTTAATATTAAATACTGTACTATGAATTGTAACTTCTCTTGTTTACAATTCTAGAACATTACTTATATTTTCAATAATATGAGCTTATTTAAACCCTTTTATAATTTGATCAGAACCTTCACAAACACCATATACATTAGTTTGATACTCAATGATAATTTCTTTATGAAGTTTATTTATAGCTATTTCAAATAACAAAAAAAGTAATGAAACATGGCTTTTTTATAGTATATTTTTATTATGAAATTTATTATTTTTAGTTGCTCCTTTTACTGATTCAATTTGATTTATAACTAAATTAATTTGTTCTAGCATTTTAAATGTGACTTTGATTTATATTTTAAATAATTTAAAATTGTATAGCATACTTGAAAAAGCTTTATTTTGAAGTTATATTTCTATAATTTTAATGATATTTAATTCTCAAACAAATTGAAGTATTATTTTAGAAAATGCCTTTTTATTCTATAATATTATAATTTGATTTTTTTTCTTTTTATGAATAAGATTATTAAAATCTTCAAATTGAATAAAATTTTCACTTTTAATTCCTTTAATTATTTTCGTTTTTTTAATGATTTTTCTTTGAAATAATTTTTACATATTAGAGTGAACCATATTTTTGTTTTTTTATCTAATTTGAGCCGTTTTTCTATTAAAAAATAATATAGGAACTTTATTTATAAACTTTTACATTTGAGGATTATGAGTAATAATTTCATTATCTAATTTCAATTTAGTCTGAAATATAGAGAGCATAAATTTAATAGAATATTTAATAATTTTAGGAACATCTCTTATTTTCATAATATTTTCTTTTGTATTAAGTAAAAAAGAAAATTTATGAAAATTATATTTAATCTGAACAATTTGAGGAATATTTTTATTAACTCCATTGACCACTCTAGAAATATCAAAAATTTATATAATTCCAGCAATTTCTAGTTTAATAATTTTTTGAATACTGAACTTAGCAACACCTTTTTTAAATAAAAATTTAATAGAAAAAAAAGAAAACCTACTAACATTAATTGCTTGAAGTATTTGATGAGTTTTGTTTATTTTATTTCAGATTCATAATTTTGGTCAAGAATTTTTCCCTTGAATTAGTGTATGATTAGCATTTATGTCTCTTGCTATAATATATTTTCTTCAAAGTTTTGTAATTGTTTCAAAATTACAAAATTCTAAAGAAAAGGATAATAACTTAAAAAACATATTTTACAATTATGCTATGATAAGTTTATCAATTTTTTCTATTGCCATTGCTATAATATTTTCTAAATACCCTGAAATAACTTGAACAATATGGCTTTTTGAGGCTACTATATTATTTTATTTTTATAGCAGAAATAGAGAAAACAAACTTTTTATTGCTTGAAATATTTTATTTATTATTTGACTTGTAAAATTATCATTACTAGTCTCTATTATACAAGAATGAGATTTTAAATTTTTAATTTCTTTTTCTATAATATTTCTTTCATTAATTATGAATTTGTTTTTCATAGATAAAGAAAAAAATAACAGTATTATTCATCATTTTTTGCATATTTTGGGAATAATCATATTAACTATTCTATTATCACAAATAATTCCAAGTACAAATACTTGATGGAGTTTATTATGAATAAGTTTATTTTTAATGATTTTATGAAGCTTTTATTCTTTATTAACAAACTCAATTTTATTAAAATATTTCTTCTTAATAATACTTACTTTCTTTTGCTTTTACCACATTTGATCATTTGAAATAATAAAAAATAAATTAGAAAGTTTAAATTTAGGAAATCTAATAATATTGCAATATTTAGCAACCTGATTAGTAATTTGAAATTATTTAATTTGGAAAAAGTTAAATAAAAATAGGGAATTAAACATAATATTATATTTAATCATAGGTTTTTATTCTTTTTTAATAACTAACTTTTATATCTTCAATTTTTTTGAAAATACTTTTTCTTTGACAATTTATTGGGGATTAATAGCTTCTATACTTTTAATTTATTGAATCCAAAAAGACAAAATTAATTTAAGAACTTTATGATTATATTTTATTATATTGACCTCTACAAAAATATTTTTGATGGATGTTTGGCAAATAACAGACACAAGTTACAGAGTAATAGCATTTCTTGTATTATGAATAATATTTGTAATTATTTCAACATTGTATACAAAAAAGTATTGAAATAATATTTTATCTGAACTTAAATTTAATAATTTAATTACTCCAAATGAAGAAGATATAAAACAAGATTCTAAAAAAGATTTTTCTGAAGAAATAGAATATAATTTTCAAAAAAGAAGCTTAGAGGAGATAAAAAATGAAGATGAAAAAATAAATTTATTACTTGAAAAAGTAGATGATTCTGGAATAAAGTTTGTTAGATTTAATCTGAATAATTGAAAGAAGTTTACAATTAGATCTAGGAATTTAATAAAAATAACCAAAATTGTAATAAATAAATTCAAAAAAAATAATTTTGAAGGAGGAGAACTTAATGAAATTTACAAATATGTTTTGAAACATTATAAGTCAGATTTAACTAGAAGAGAATTTGACAAAATAAGAAGTGATATAAAAGATTTCATTGATATTTGAGGGAATGTAGAATTAATAAATGAAGATTAATTTTAATTAGCAAAACCTAGATTAAGAATCCAAAAAAGATATTTTGAAAAATATCTTTTTTGGATTTAACTGAAATTATCTACATTTTCGCAAATTTTCACGAGAAAAATAAATAAATTTTTTGTTTTTTTTCAAATTTTCTATACTATAAACGGAGTTTATTTTTAACATATAAGTTTTATGAATTATTTAAAGAAATTAATAGCTCTTGATAGTCCTTTGAGGCTGAGTTATCATAAAATTAGAGCAATTATTGCAAATCTAATTTATAGATTTCCTCATAAAAATATGGTTATAATTTGAGTAACTTGAACAAATTGAAAAACTACAACTTGTAATATAATTGCTAAATGACTTAAAGAAGCTTGAAAAAAGGTTTTTATGTTTACAACAGTAAATATAATTATTTGAGATAAAGAATATCCAAATGACACAAAAATGACCAGCCCAGATGTTTTTGAATTACAAAGACTTCTTAGTATAGCAAAAAAAGAATGATGTGAAATTGCAATTATAGAAACAGCAAGTCATTGAATAAAAATGAACAGAATTTGGGGTCTGAATTATGATATTTGTGTTTTAACAAATATTACTCAAGATCATTTAGATTTGCATAAAACAATGGATGATTATGTAAATACAAAACTTCAAATTTTTAAAAATCTGATAGCCTACGAAAGAAAACCTTGAATTAAAAAAACAGCAGTTATAAATCTAGATTCAAATTATTCAGAATTATTTTTAGCAGAAACCTATGATACAGTTTATACTTACTGAGTAGATTCTAAAGCTAATTTGAAAGCAAAAAATATAAAAGCTTCTATTTCTTGAACAAAATTTGAATTAACAATTCCTTGAAAAAACTTGAATATTGAAACTAAGTTAATGTGAAGTTTTAATATTGCTAATATTATGGCTGCGACTTGAGTGTTTTTAGCTTTATGAATAGAAAGAGATATTATAGAAAAATCAATAAAAGAAGTTTCTTGAGTTCCTTGAAGAATGGAGGAAATTCCTAATAATGAATGATTTAAAATTTTTATTGATTATGCTCATACAGAAGATGCATTAGACAAAGTTCTTGATACTTTGAAAAATATTGAGTGAAAAAATAGAATTATAACTGTTTTTTGAGCTACTTGAGATAGAGACAAAACAAAAAGGCCAATTATGTGAAGAGTTGTTTCTGAAAAATCAGATATTGTTATTTTGACTCAAGATGATGATTATTCTGAGAAAACTTGAGATATAATCAAAGATGTTTTACCTTGAATAGAAAGAAAAGAATGAGAAAATTTCTGGATAATTCAAGATAGAAAGGAAGCAATTAGAACAGCTTTAATAACATGAATTAAAAATGATATTATTTTGATAGCAGGGAAGTGAGATGAGCATGTTATGGTAACTAATGAATGAAAAATTCCTTGGCACGATAAAGCAGTTGTAAATGAGATTTTGAAAGGAATTGATGAAAATAAAATATAAAAAAGCAAATATGAACAAAATTTATAGAATAGATGATTCTTTAGGAGAATTAAAAAATTTTTTAAAAGAAAAAATATTATTTGTTTATCCTAATAAACTTTCTGTAGATAATGAAAAAGTTGAATTTGATTATGATCAAAACCTCAATTAAAAAATTTATTTGAAATAATTAAAAAAAATTGAGAATATGAAAGATTTAGAAAAAGGTTTTTAGAAATGTTTAAACAAATCTTTTCAGATGATATATTAATAGCAATAAAAAATGATTTAATAATGGACCTTTATATAACTAATTGAGAAAAATTTTATCAATTATTAAAAGATAATTCATCAAACAAAGATGAACTACTAACTATTTTAAATAGATGGGAATGAAATTCTATTAGAATGGATAGAACAAAAGTTTTAGCAATATCAAAACATATAAGATTAGATTTCAATTTTTTAACAGATAGTATTATAAAAGAAATAGAAGAAACTGAAGAGAAATTATCAAATTATATTATTTATTACATAAATAATTATAAAAATAAGGATAAATATAAAGATTTAATAATAAATGAATGTAATAAAATTTTAAGTAAAATAGACAATAAAATTTATATATTAAATTAACTATTATGAAAATCATATCTTTGTTTTGTTGATGTTGATGATTAGATTTATGATTTCATATAGCTTGACATGAAATTGTATATGCTAATGATTTTGATAAAGATGCAATAGATACATATAAAAAGAATTTTAATATTTCTAACTCTATAATAGAACATAAATCAATAATAGATGTTAATATTGATGATATTCCTGATTGAGATATTGTAATATGATGATTTCCTTGTCAGGATTTTTCAGTTGCAAATATTTATAGAAATGAAAAAGATGACAGAAATAAATTATATTTAGAATTATTAAGAGTCATAAAATGAAAAAGTCCTAAATTCTTTCTTGCAGAAAATGTAACTTGACTTTGTAGTTTGTGATGATATGAAAATAATTTTGATAAAACAAAGAAATTATGAAAAGTTTTTAAAATGATTTTAAATGATTTTAAAAAAATTTGATATAATGTTGAGTGGCAAATATTAAACTCTTCTGATTATTGAGTTCCTCAAAATAGAAAAAGAGTTATAATTGTTTGAATAAGAAATGATTTAAAATATAAATATATTTTTCCTGAAATTAAATTTACAAATAAAAAAACTGTAAGAGATGCTATTTGAGATTTACCTATAGAATATTCACAAAATATACCAAATCATTATTGAAGCAAACATAAAGTAAAAATAAATTGATATTTATGAAATCGTCATATTGATTGGGATAAACCAGCTCCAACTATTACATGAAGATGATGAGGAACTTGATGACCTATAATAATGCCTCACCCTTCACAAGAAAGAAGAATGACGGTAAGAGAATATGCTAGAATTCAAACATTCCCAGATAATTTTATATTTGAATGATCTATAAGTTCACAATATAGACAAATATGAAATGCTGTTCCTCCTTTAATGTGAGTTGAAATATGAAAACAATTTAATAAATTATTAAATTGTAGTAATATTATTTTAAATAATAGATTTATAAATATAAATAAAACAGATTTTAATCCAGTAAAACATATTTCATTTGAACAATTAAATATTATTGATTATGATAATGCTTTAGGAAAAAAATCTATTGCTTCTTAACTTCTAACTCTTCAAAATGTCACTTTACTTAAAATATAGACCAAAAGACTTTGAAAGTCTTGTTTGACAAGAATTTATAAAAGAAACTTTGCAAAAAGCTGTCGCAAACGAGAAAACTGTTTGAGCATATTTATTTTGCTGACCAAGATGAACTTGAAAAACTTCAACTGCAAGAATTTTTGCAAAAGCCTTGAATTGTGAAAATGGAGATTCTTGAAATCCTTGTAATAATTGTTCTATTTGTAATGCAATAAATACTGAAAGTTTAATTGATGTTATTGAAATAGATGCCGCAAGTCATACTTGAGTTGATAATATAAGAGAAATTATTGAAAAAGCTCAATTTAGACCAACAAATGCAAAATATAAAATCTATATAATAGATGAAGTTCATATGCTTAGTAAATGAGCATTTAATGCACTTTTAAAAATTCTTGAAGAACCACCAGAATATGTAAAATTTATTTTAGCAACAACTGAAACTCATAAAGTTCCAGAAACGATAATTAGCAGATGTCAAAGATATGATTTCAAAAATCATACTTTAGAAAATATAAAAAATAGATTGAAATTTATAGCTTCTGAAGAAAAAATACAAATAGATGAAAAATCTTTAAATTATATAGCAAAAGCTTCATCTTGATGACTTAGAAATGCCATTTCTTTATTTGAACAATTAGTTGTTGATAATGAAATAAATTTTTCTAAATTAATTTCTAGCCTTTGAATTGTTGAAGAAAATATTTTAGATGATTTTTTGACGAAATTAACAAATAAAAATAGGGAAGTAGTAGATGATTTTGAAAGTATTTTAGAAAGTTGAAAAAATATAAAAATCTTTTTTAAACAATTAATATTTTTTACAAAAGAAAAAGTTTTATTAAAGTTAAAATCTTGAGAAAATATCTCAAATTTAATTAAAATTCTTGATGAATTAAATGAAACTTATTCAAAAACAAAGAATTCCCTTGATGAATCTACAACTTTTTTGATTTGAATTTTGAAGATTTTAGAAGAAAAAAATAATCTAATTCCTATTTTTTTTGAAGAAAAAGAAAGTACAAGTATAGATATTTCTCTGAAACATCCAGAAATTTCATCTATTTCTAAAGAAGATAAAAAAGCTAATATTCTTAATGAATCAGATCTTTTAGATGTTTTTTGAGATTTTGAAGAAGAAAAAAAAGAAGAGAAATTTGAAAATATTTCAAGTTTTAATACAGAATTATTCTTTAAGACTTTGAAAGAAGTTTGAGCTAAATGAGCAATTATTATGAGTTTAAAATGAGCAGAAATAAAGCAAGAATGAAAAGATTTAAAAATATTTTTCAAAACTAAATTTGCACTAAATTCTGTTAATAATGGAGAGTCTTTATCTATAATAAATCAAGCTATTCAAAATATGAAACTTAATTTGAATGTAAAATTAATGTAATAAAAAATCGTTGGAATTTCCAACGATTTTTTATTACAAACTTTTTTCTCTAATTTCTTCCAAAATTCTAGCCTTAAAATCCTCTAATTTCTCTATACTTTGTTCTTTTGTTTTATAATTTCTAACAGCAACAGAATTTGATTTTTGTTCTTGTTCTCAAACTACAAGAATATAATTATTATACATTTGTTCAGCATTTCTGATTTTTTTATTTAATCAATCTGTTGAAAAATCAGCACTTGCTCTAATTCAGGAATTTTTAAGCTCTTTTAATATTTTTTCTGCATAATCATCAAACATTGGCATAACAGGAACAATAATTACTTGTCTTGGAGCTAACCAAAGAGGAAAGACTCCAGCAAAATGCTCAATCAAAACTCCCATTCCTCTTTCTAAACTTCCAGCAATAGCTCTATGAATTACCACTGGTCTTTCTTTTTCTCAAAGAGAGTTAGTAAAACTTAAGTCAAATCTTTGAGGAAGATTAAAATCACACTGAATAGTTGACAATTGCCATTCTCTTCAAATAGCATCTTTGAACATAAAATCAAGTTTTGGTCCATAAAATGCAGCTTCTCATTCTACTCTTTTATAGGGTAAATTATTTTCTTTTGCTGCTTCTTCTAAAGCTGATTCTGCCTTTTCCCATACTTCTTCTGTTCATAAATATTTTGCTTTATCTTCTCATCTAACAGATAAACTTACCCAATAATCTTTAGTCATTCACATTGTAGTATAAAATTCTTTGATGATATCTGTAATAGTTTTTACTTCATCTTTGATTTGATCTATTCTACAAAATAAATGTCCATCATCTTGAGTAATACTTCTTACTCTTGTAAGTCATGAAAGTTGTCATGATTTTTCATCTCTATACACAACTGCTGGTTCAAAATAACGAATTGGCATATCTCTATAAGAGAATTGATTATCAGCAAAAATTTGCATATGATGAGGACAGTTCATAGGTTTTACATAGAATTTTTCCTTAGATGTTCACCCCCAAACACTAAACATATCTTCTAAATAATGTCATGCATGTCAAGAAGTTTGGTATAATTCTTCTTTGGCTAAATGTGGAGTACAAACTCTGGAATATCCTCTTAATTTATGTAAATCCCAAAGATAATCTTCTAATTCTTTTCTGATAATCATTCATGCTGGTTGAAATAAAGGAAGTCATGAACCAACTAATTCTGAAATAGTAAAAAGTTTCAACTTTTGTCCTATAATTCTATGATCTCTTTTTTTTGCTTCTTCAAGCATTTTTAAATGCTTATCAAGTTCTTCTTTATTTTCAAAAGCAACTGCATAAATTCTAGTTAATTGTTTGTTATTTGAATCTCAAAGCCAATATGCTCAAGCTACTTTTGTTAGTTTAAAAGAATGTGCATCAAGTTTGTTTGAATTATCAACATGAGGACCTGTACACATATCAATAAATTTCACATTTTTTTCTCCAAGTTCAATATAATTTTGAACTAAAGAATGTACATCTTCTCTTGTTTTTCCTCAAATTCAAAGATTTACATAAAAACTAATTTTATCAGAAATTTTTTCTTTATTTTTGAAATCCCCAGATTCTAATTTATCAATAATAGCACTTTTAAATTCTTCATTCATTAAAAGTAAAATTTCTCTAGCTTTTGCAAAATCTACTTCAAATCTGACAAAATCCTGATTTTGAGAAATAATTTTTTTCATAGTTTTTTCTAGCTCTTTCAAGTTTTCTTCACTAAATTTTATTTCTCCGAAATCAAAATCATAATAAAATCCATTTTCAATATCTGGTCAAGTTGCAATTTTTGCTTCTGGATACAATTCTTTTACAGCTTGTGCCATAATGTGTGCAAGAGAATGTCTCTTTGTTGCTAATTCGTACATAGTTATTTGTTTTAAAAAATAAAAATTTGACTTTTTTATATTAATGTATTATACTACTTTTAGTAGATTGTGGTAGGCTGAAATATGCTCAACGAGGGATTAGACCCTGACACAATCTCTTTTTTTATTCTAAATAATTTAGGAAAATACTTATAAGAATAATTTCTCAACCATTTTTTTCTCAAAGAATTATAGAAAAATCAAATTTATTAATTCTATATTTAATCTTAAAAGTTTGTTGAAAAAATCTTCTATTTTCAATTATGATATCTTTTCTTATTTCAACTAATCTTCAGAAACAAGAAATTTTCTCAATCAAGTTAATAGAACTCAATCTCTCAATTATATCATTAATTTCTCTGTTTTTAGAGCTTCAAGAAATATGATTTAAAAATAAATTTGTTACTTTAAATGATTTATCTAAATCTTTACAATAAATGTATCATAAATCTCTTAATTTTATAAAGGCTTCTTTTGAAGAAAGTCTCACTAATTTTACAAGTTTTTGCATATTTCTCTAAATTAACTTTTTTTAAAAAACTTCTATTTCACAAAATAGAAGTTTTTTAAAAAATTTAAAGAAATAATAAAAAACCTATTTTGCAAATAGAAATTTGTAAGTAGTGGTTACAAGTTGTGCTAAGCTCATAAGTCTTTGGTTAAAAATTAACTTATTCAAATATATTTATTAAATAAATTTTGTCAAAAAAATTTTTTATGTTAAACTACTAAAAATTTATAAAATAATTAAAATTTCTTAAAAATGAATAAAGATTTTGTTTACAAAAATAGGGAAGAAATGCTTTTGATGAAAGAATTATCTTCTTCTGGAATGATAAGTTTTGAAGAACTTATAGAGATAAAAAAATATTATAATGAAAAAGTTCCGTATCATAATTTTTTACATGTTTTGAAAGTTGCTATTTGAATTCTTGAATTATCAAGTGAAAGATTTAATATTATAGAAATTAGAAGTTTGTTTATGGCAGCATTATTTCATGATGCTTGACACACTTGAACAGCTCAAAGTCTAGATGAGTTTAGATCTCTTGATTTAGCTTTTGAAAATTTAGTAGAATTTGAAAAAAAATATAATTATGAATGAATAGATTATTCTATTGTTAGAAATGCGATTATGTGAACAGTTTTCAAAAATAGGGGAAAAAATAAAAATGAGTATGCAAAAATACTTGCTGATTTTGATGTTTCAACTATTTGAATGGATTTTAGTGAATTTTTATATTATTCAGATTTTCCTATTTCTATTGAATTTTGAGTTGAAATTGAAAAATGGCTTTCAGATGTAAACTATTTCAAATTTCTTATGTGAGTTGATAAAAATATTTTTAGATGCAAAGAGGTTTCGGATATTTTCCCTAATTGACTCAAAAATATAGAAAAATATTTAAAAATGGATAAACAAAAAGTAGCAGAAATATTTTATTTTTGGAAAGATAAAGATTTGACTTATAAAGAATTTAAAGAAAAGTTTTTTTATTAAACTTTTCTTTTTTTCTTATATAAAAATATAGCTAAAATCATATTTAAAAAAGTATAAAAAATTAAATAATTATAGAAATTATCAACTTTCCAATCACAATTCTCAGAAAACTTTTTTATATCATCTGTTTTACAGTTATATTCTATAATTCCATCTTTATAAACAGATGTTTTAATTATGTTACTAAGATTTTCAATTTTTAATGATAATAAATTAGTTGAAATTAAAGGTCATATATAGAAAAATATTGAAATTCATATAAAAAAATACAAGTTAAATAATGGATTTTGTGACTTAAAAAAAATTTTCCTAAGAACAATATAAGAGCTTAATATAAGTAAAAATACTAAAAAGTATAAAATAATTGTATTATATGCAAAAAAATCTTTTATTAAAAATAAACTTCAGAAAGAAAAGCTTATTAAAAAAAATTTGATAGCTTTTTTTATTGTTTGCCTTTCGTGAGGATTTTTTAAATTAAAAAGATAGAAAAATAAATTAAAAGCTAAAAAAGAAAATAATATTGAAAAATATCAATTTATATAAACAGGAGTAAATAAAGTAAAAACTAGAAAAAGCAAGAAACTTCAAAAATAAGAATATTCATAAGTTTCACTAAAAGAATATCTTAGAAATTTTCTTACCAAATAAGAAAATAAAAAAAATCAAAGTAAAAAATAAAAAGCAATATGAAAATATAAATAATGAAAATTTATTCAGAAAATATTTATAATATTCTCTGAATAAATTCAATTATCAATTAAAAACATTGGGAAAACGGCTTGACTTATAGCCGAAGCATTTATTGAATTTATAGATATTCTAAAAATATCTGGATTTATTCAAAAAGTTAATAAAATAAAAAATATAAAAGCTGGAACAGCTGAAAAACCATAAATTATAGAAAAGATTGTACTTTTTGATAAACTAGAAAAAAACATTCCAAATAAAACAAAAATAGAAATATAACTAAAACTATAAAGTAAATAAAATAAAATATCAGAAAAGTTTACTCAACCTAAAATTAGACTAATTAATAAAAAAGGTACAGAAATTATAAACAAGGTCAAAATAAATACTAAATTAGATGCAAATTTACCAAAAATAAATTTATTTGGAGAAATTGGAGAAATCAGTAAAAAATCTAAAGTTTTGTTTGATTTCTCTTCTGAAATACTTAATAATCATTTTATATAAGCAATAAAACCTAATGTTAAGATTTGAATTATTCAAACTATTTGAAACACACTTTTTCATACAGAAGATAAATTTAAGAAATCATAATCATTTTTTATACTAGATAAAATTAATAAAAAAGATATGAAATAAATGCTTGAAAATGCTATTATTAAATTCTTTCATAAGCTTGAGTTTAGACTTATAAGTAAATCTTTATAAAATATTGGATTATTTTTTATCATAAAAAGTTTTTTAAGAATTATTTTACCATTTCTAAATAAGTATTTTCTAAATTAAAATCATTTTTTTCTACTTTTTCAAAAAAAATTTTGTTATCTTTTAGAAATCTTGTTACTTTCTTTTCGTCAAGTTTGTATATTTCAAGTAAAACTGTATTTGATTTAACTGAATTCTTCATTTCTTTAAAATTCCCATCTTTCAAAATCTTTCATTTATTTATGAAGATTATTCTATCACAATATTCTCAAAGTTCTGATAAAATATGACTTGAAATAAATATTGTTATCTTTTCTTTTTTTAGTTCTAAAAGCAATTTTTTAAAGGAATATCTTAATTTTGGATCAAATCAAGAAGCTGGTTCATCCAAAATTAAAACCTTTGGTTTTGAAATTAATGCTTTTGCTATACAAATTCTTTGATTCATTCATCTTGATAAATTGCCTATTTTTTCATCTTTCTTGTCTTTTAACTCAACTTTTTCTAATATTTTAAAAATAAATTTCTCATTTGACTTTCAAAAATATGCAAGTGAAAAAAATTCTAGATATTCTTTTAATGTTAAATTTTCATAAAGTCAATATTCATCTGGCATAAAACCAATTTTTTTTCTTGCTTCTAAAACATTTTCTCTAATATTTTCAGCATCTATAAAAACTTCTCACTCAAAATCTAAAATAAGAGTTGCTAGAATTTTCATAGTTGTGGATTTTCAAGCTCAATTTGGTCAAACAAATCAACATATTTCTCACTCTTCTATTTCAAAACTTATATTGTCAAGGATTTTATTTCCTCAAAAATATTTTGTTAAATTATTTACTTTTATCATAAATTGTTTTTTAATAATAAATATTAATAATTAAATTTTTATTTTCTTTTCAACCAAAACTATATTTTTTCATAAAGTCAGAATTATCTGAACTTATTCATACTTTTTTTATTTTTGAAAGACTTTCTGTAGAAATGCTTGTTTGAATTAGATTTAAATATTCTTTTTCTATAAATTCATCAAAAGAATAATAAATTTTTTCATATTTTATTTCAGACTTTTTTATTTCATAATCAGAATAAAATTTTTCAAAAATTATAGAACTTGGATTAATAGAAGATATTTTTTTCTATGATTTTTCAATTTTTAAAATCAAATTCTTTTTTATTATTATTTGAATAATCAAATGAAGAATAATAAAATCATCTTGGTAAAAAATTTTCTTTTTCTATATTTAGATACTTTTCTCATCAGAAAGAGTAAGAAGTTATTTTTCATTTATCTAAAATATATAATGTATCATAATAATCTCACCCATTTTGAAAATTTGAAACATTTAAAAAAATTTCAGTTCAGTTCTCATCTTTAATTGCAAAATGGCAATCATTCCATTCTTTATTATGATAATTTCAGTAATAATTTGAAAATCAAATATTATATTTAATAATATTTTCTCATATTTTTTTTTCGGAAAAATTATAATTTTCAATAATTAAATTAGTTTTTTTATAATCCATTGTAGATCAAGAAACATAATTTCATAAACTTACAAAAGACCAAAATGCAACTATAAAAAGTAAAACTAATTTTTTCATATTTTTAATATTAAATGTTATTTTATTTTAATTATAGAGTTTTTAATTCAAAAGCAATAATTTTTTAAAAATATTTTTTGTCTTTATAAAAAGAAAAAGTTATTTTTAATAAATAAAAGTAATAAAAAGTGCAAGATATATTTTTTATTATAAAAAAGTATGTTAATATTCATTTATAATTTTTTAAAGAAAGAAACATGCTAGAAAAGAAAAACTTTAAAAAAGGAGTTTTTATAGAAAAATATTATTTTTCATCTTGGATTTTGGCTTTTTGTTTGTTGGTGTTTTATTTTTTCGCACCTAATTCAAAAATCTGATTATTAACATCTGTTTCTAATTATAAAAGTATTGAAAATATTGGAGATTCTTTTGAATGATTCAAATATCCAATAAAATACACTGCAAATTATGATATTTTATCTAATAACAAAACTTTGGATTATGTAAATTTGAAATCAGATGAAATGATGATTTTACCAAAGTTTAATGAAGAGCTTTATTTTTGAGATATTTTATCTAGTAATAGTTGAAGTATTAAAAATATTTTAGAACACAAATCTATTTACGACACAACATATCTTGGTTATCCATGATATTTTAGAAATACCAAATATTCTGGTAGTTTTCCTTGATACTTTATAAATACATTACAAAATACACCGATAAATTCTATTTGAAATTGAATTTTGTATGCTATTTGAGAAAATGATATTATTTGAAAATATGTTATTATTGAACATAATTTTGTTCCTAAATATTGAACTTTGTATTCAGTTTATTGAAATATGGAAAGTATTTTCGTAAAAAATATTTGAAGAAAAATTGATATTTGAGAAATTATTTGAGTTGCTTGAAAAAGTTCTGTTTTTGCTAAAAGCTGACTTTATTTTCAAGTTGAATCTAATTCTGCAAGTAGTCATCCGTATTTACCTTTTGAAATAAACGAAACAACAAATGCTTTTGATGAATTTCAAAAAAGTTCTCATAAAGAAAATGTTTTAAAAAATACAATTGATGCTATGGAATTATTTTAAAAAGTCTTGATTAGATATTGAATTAAACTAAAAAGAGACTTAGTAAAGTCTCTTTTATTAAGCAAAAAATATAGATTTATAATTTGGATCTTTATCAATTTTTGAAACTTCTTCTTTTAATGATTCATAATTTGCAAAAAGTTTACTCAAAACTCAATTAACAATTTTTTTACTAGACTCGTCTCAATAGTTTTTAGCTAATTCAACGGATTCATTAATAGAAACTTTTGCTGGTATTTCTTCTTTTAAATAAAGCATTTCTGAAGCTGCAATAAAAAAAGGTAAAATATAAATTAAATTCATATTTTTTATATCAAACTTTGGTGCTAGTTTAGAGAAAACATAAACAAGAGCATATTCATTTTCTGTAATTATTTCAAACATTTCAGATAAGTATTCTTTATCTAGTTCAAAATCAAAAGTTCATTCAAAAAAAGCATCAAAAAAACTTTTATCTTCTACTTTTGAAAAAGCACTTGCATAAAGCTTTTGAAATAAAAAAGTTCTAGTTTTTTTACGATTAAATTTTTTTTCAGACAAAATAAAAAAATTAAATAATAAATTTTAATAAAAAAATGAATTACGAAAGTAAACTATCGTAATTCTATTAAGAATATACCAACTAAACTCTAGTTATATTTCTTTTTTTAACTTTTTTTGCAATCAAATTTTTTCATTTATAGTTTCCATTTTCATCTATAAAATGTGCTAAACCTGTAGCTTCACTATTTAAACAAACTCTGTTAGCAAGTTTTTTTGCAGTTAACTTTATCCAATTAGTTGTTCTTCTTCTTGTTCTAGACTTAGATGTCTTTTTTGTTGGAGAAAATGTCATACTTTCTTTTTAAATTATACAATTAAAATAACGGGATGGATTTTATATTTTTTTTTACAAAATGCAAATTTTTTTTAACTCTTTTTATTAAAAATCTTATTTTTCTTGCTTTTTGAATTCTTTTTATTTAAAATAGCATTTTTTTAAAAAAAATACTAAAAAAGCTTAAATGTCAAGAAAAATAAGGTTTTAAAGTTAATTTTCAAAAATAAAATTTCATTTTTCTAATAAATTTTTATTTAGATGTTAATTTTACTAAAGTCATTTTCCGATAATTATTCCGATAATTATTTAGAGCAATTTTATGAGTTTTTAAGTCCAAGTTTTGAATCTAACAAAACTGGTCGGATTTGAAACGGGACGATAGAGACGATAGACCAAAAAAATTTGCAAAAATTTTAAAAAAGTGTAAAATAGAAACTATAGACTTCA
>JBBILU010000021.1:0-19793 GCA_037444775.1 Candidatus Altimarinota bacterium | reverse complement strand
TAAGCTATGATTTTCAAGTATTCAAAAAAATTTAAAAATTCTTTTAAAAGTATCATTTCACAATATCCAAATTTAGAAGAAAAAATATGAAATGTTCTCTTAGATTTTGAAAAGAAATTATTTGATTCACAATATTTTAGAAAAAATTTTAAATATTTGTGAAGAAAAATTACAGAATTAGAATTTTGATGAGATTGGAGAATCTTGTTAGAAATTATTGTTTTAGATGATGAAATTTTACTACTAAATATATGAAGTCACTCAAGTTTAGAGTTATCATCAAATAAAAAGTTAAAAATTTAATATATTTTAATATCTAATAAAAAAATTATGTATTTTGTAAGTTTAAAAAAATTAGAAGCTGATTTAAAAATTGGTTTAACAGAAAAAGAAAATGCTAAATATCTTTTGGGAAATATGTTTCTATGAGCTTTAATGATTTTTGTTTATGAATTTGCTTGAATTGATACTTCTTTGTACAATTATTATAATTACATTATTTCTTTTATTTATCTTATATTCCCTATTTTTATAATAGTCTATACTTTTTCTTTGAATTGATGAGAAAAATGAAATAATTTTTTAAGTAGATTTTCATCTATATATTTTGTTGCTTGAATAAGAATAATTCTATTGGCAATTTTACTTATAATTCCAGTAATAATTCTTGATTATATTCTTTTTCCTTGAAATGAGCTTCAAAAAATGACTTATATAAGTTTTTCTTTGGAAATGCTAATACTTATTCTTTATACTGTTTGTATTAGAAAATCTTTTAAAAGATTAAATCAAACCAATAAAACAGAAAAAGCAAACTAAATTTAGTTTGCTTTTATTTTAATAATCACATTAAATATAATGGAATTGTGTTATCATCTCAAATTAAAATACCATCCTTAATAACTTTTACATCATTTCTTTTTTTACTTTTTCATCATATTTCAAATTCCAATATTTTTCAACTGTTAAAAACTAATACTAAATCTGTTCTTGACTTAAAAAATATTTTAAAATTATATTTCTCTTTTATTCTAAAAAGATTTGATATTACAAAAGTTTCTCTTAGATTTCATTTAAATATACTTTCATCAAGCAAATTTGAAGAAAATAAATAAAGTAAATTCGTTGTTGTTAAATAAAACTTTTTTTCTTTTCTTAAAGATTCTGAAATATTTCAATATTTTTGTATACTCACAATCCAACCTAACTTTTCTAGAAAATCTAAATATCAAGAAACAGTTATATTATTTAATCCAATCTTATTTGAAAGAGAATTTATAGATATTTCACTACTTACACTACTTGAAATAAAAATTAATAAATCTTCTATTTTTGAGATATTTATTGAACTAATATCTATAAACTTTACCAAATCTTCATAAATAGATTTTTTTATGGAGTTTTGTAAAAGTTTTTTGAATACATTTTCATCTTTATATTCAAAATAATATCCAAATTGTCAAAATTCTAAATACTTTTTAAAAGTTATAAATGATATATTTTTTGAGAATTTTTTAGATACTTCAAAACTATTATCAATTATTTCATTCAAGCTAATATTTTCTAAATGATTACCTTGAATATTTTCAAATTCTTTATATGAAAATATATTTATTTTATTTATAATAACTCTTCTTGATAAATCAATACTATTATTAAGTAAATCTATCATACTGCTTCAAGAAAAAATAACTTTTACATCTAAAAAATCATATATATTTTTTAAAATCATTTGCCAATCATTTATAAACTGAATTTCATCAAGATAAAATACAGCTATTTTATAAGCTTTATTAATTTCTTTTATTAGTTCAAAAATATTTACATTTTTTAAAACTAAGTCATCTAGACTAATATAAATACTTTTTTCAGCTTGTTCTCTCTGTTGAAGTAAAAAAGTTGTTTTTCAAACTCATCTAAGCCCTACAAATCAGACAATTTTAAAATTATCTATTTCTATTTCTCTTTGAAAATAGTTTGAATTTTTCAATTTTGACAAAAGAATTTCATCTTTTTCTAACAATGATTTTATTATTTTTTCCATAATATTTATATTATACTATAAACTATAGCACAGTATATCTATACTGTACTATAAATCAAACAATTTTTTACACAAAAAAAACAAACTAAATTTAGTTGCTTTTTTTATAATAAACCAAACATCCAAAGAGGAATTTCATTATCTGTTCAGATAAGAATATCATCTTTTACAAGAAATGAATTGGATACTCACTGAATTTGAGTATTTGTTTTTGTATGTCATCCGACTTCAAATAAATAATTTTTGTCATTGTGTTTAAAAATAAAATCTCAATAATTAGGTAAAATTATATCATTATGTATAATTTGATTTTTTGAAACTCTTTTTAAAGCATTTAAAACAAAGCTTTCTCTGATAGTTCATATTTTTACATCATTTCAAAAAGCATAATAAATATTAGAATTTCATAAAAAAACTTTGAATTCTTTTCTTATAATATCATTTAATTTATTGCTTCTTACTGCAATAGACAAAACTCAAATCTGATCTAAATAATAAATAATACTTTCAAGCAAATCTTTTGAAATATTTATTTTTTCTGCAAGAGATTTATAATTCATTTCAGAAGGCTGGTTTTTAGCAACAAAATAGAATAACTTTTCCAATTTTGAAAGTGATGAAGTTTGAAGATTCATAAAAGTTGGTAAATCTTCCAAAATTACTTTTTTAATATTATTTAGTAATAAAGAATGGTAAATTTCTTTTCTTTCTTTAAAATAAGGATAAAATCCATACTTTAGATAATTTTTAAAGTCTTCTAAAGATATTTTTGATGATAATTCAAAACTAATATTTTTATAATTTATTATTAAATCTTCAAAACTCATTTTTGGAACTTCTATATTTTTTTCATATATAAGAAATTCTCTAAAACTTAATCCAAAAAAATCAACTTTATAAATTCTTCTTTGTAAATCAGAAGTTCATTTGTATAAATCTAAACTAGATGAACCTGAAACTATAAGTTTTAAGTCTGGAAAGCTATCTATAATAGATTTTAAATTTGCTTTCCATTCATTTCCTTTATGAATTTCATCAATTGCTAAAATTCTTATTTGATAATCAAAATATAATTTTGAAACTAGTGTAAAAAAAGATTCTCAAGCAAATATCGGGTTATCAGCTGAAAAATAAAAACTTTTTTCTGAGCTTTTTTTTAAAATTTGTAAAAGTAAGTATGTTTTTCAAATTCCTCTTTCTCCAACAAGAACTACAGGTCAATTATCAAGATTTATAGTATGCTCTCTTACAAAATCTAAGCTTATTTTAGATGATAAATTATCAAAAATTTTTTTTAATTCTTCTACCATATTCTACTTAATTAGAAACTAATATGACTACATTATAATATAATAGAATACAAAAGCAAAAGTTTTTGATTATTCTGTACTATAAATAATTCTCCTAACAAACTTTTCTGAGTCATTCTCAAATAAATAATCATCCGTTTTTTTTGATTATATCAAGAAAAGTTAAATACAATTCATTATCTAAAGGTTTTGAAATTTCTTTTAATCTATTAAATGACATAATAAATTTTAATTTTCAAATTTCATAAAAAATACTCTTATCAAAAATTTTTGAGTATTTTTTTATAGCTTTTGTTAAAAGTGTTAAATTTACTCATTCTAAAGTATTTGTAACTAAAGCTGACTCAACAAGAGATAATTCAAGACAAGAAACTTTAAACTCAATTCATTCAATATTTTTCACAACAACAAACTTCTCAAGCTTTGAATACAAATTAACTTTCTTTTTATTTATAGAATCTGCATTTCAAGAAATAGTTTTGAAAATAACTTCTATATCTCAAAATTTCACTTTTTTATTTAGAGTCCTATTTACGACAAAAATCTTTTTTGGCAAAGATAAATCTTTCAAATGAATTTCCAAGGATTTATCTCCAGAAATGAAATAAGAAGAATTAACATTATAAGTTATTATTTTTTTAAATAATTGAAAAAAATATTTTTCAAACAAATCGACACTATTTAGATTTTTGTCAACTTCATCTGGAATAATATAAACTCAAGATTTCAAAGAAATTATAACTCAATTTGTCTTCAAAAGATAAATGGTTTTATCTAAAAAGTTCTTATTTTGAGGCTTCTTTTCAGGGTCTAGTATCTCAAATATTTCTTCTTTTAATACTACTTTTCATCATTTTCTTAACAATATTTTAACAATTTTGTCAAAAGATACCATATATATTTATTGTTTATTATAAAGTAAAATTCAGCAATAAAAATTGTATACTTTTTACTATAAAAATCAAATCTTTTTTACTATAAAAATTATAAGTTTCACTTTTTAGAAAAAATGAATAAAATGCTTTTCAAATACCTCCCTCTAAACTCCCTCCTTCCTAAAAAGAGAAAATACAAAAATGTAGCTACTCCTTTTCCCTACGGGGGAAAGGCTGGGGATAGAGGGCTAACTTTTTATAAATTATGAAAAAACACGAAATAATATTTTCAACCATAAAACTACCACTAGATTTTGGTATAGTTTTTTTAGCTTTTTTTGTTGCAAGAGAATTAAGACTTGTAAAAGATTTAATTCCTGTTATGAATTTACCAGTTCAAACAATAAATACAGAAAGTCTTTTTTACTATTCCCTTTTTTGATGAATAATTTATATTTTGCTTTTTTTATCTCATTGACTTTATAATTCCAAAATATCAAATTCAAAAATACAGGAATTTTTGGATATAGTGAGATATTCTATTTATTTTTTGGTTTTTTTCTCAGTTATAGTTTATTACACAAAATGATTTCTTATTTTCAAACATAATGAAATACCTAGACTTATAATAATTTTTGCAACTTTCATTTCTGCACTTTTGATGATTCTTGAAAGAATAATTTTAAACTGAATTCAATATAAATTATTACAAAAATGAATTATAGAAAAAAGAAAATTGCTTATAATAAACAGTAAAGATTCTAGAGAAATAGAAGAAATTTTAGATGATATCAAATCTTCCAAAATTTATGAAATAATTTGATATGCAAACAAAGAAAAAATAGATTCTAAATTAAAATTTATTTGATGATTAAAAGAAATAGAAAACAAAATTTACTTAAAAGAAATAGATGAAATTCTATATATAGACAGTGATTTCAAGAAAAAAGAATTATATAATATTTGGGATTTAGCTAAAATATTTTGAATAAGATATAGATATATAACAAATTCTTTTGACATAACAAAAACAAATTCTTCTCTTTCACTTATAAATAAAATTCCAGTTATTGAAATAGAAAACTCTCGTCTTTGAATTTGGTGAAGAGTTGTAAAAAGGCTTTTTGATATAATTTTTAGTATTTTTTGAATAATTCTTTTTTCTCCAATTATAATTTTAGTTGCAATTCTTATAAAAATAGAAGACCCAAAATGACCAATAATTTACAAAAATAGAAGAGTTTGATTATGATGAGCTGAATTTAATGTTTTTAAATTCAGATATATCAAATGGGAATATTGCATAAAAGATTCTTATTGAGTAAAAGAAGAAGATGACAAAGCTCTTTTATTTGAGCAAAAGTTAATAAAAGAAAAAAGCACAAGAAAATGACCATTATACAAAATAAAAAATGATCCGAGAAAAACTAAAGTTTGAAAATTTATAGAAAAATATTCTATAGATGAACTTCCTCAATTTTTTAATGTTTTTATCTGAAACATGAGTATTGTTTGACCTAGACCTCATCAACCTAGAGAAGTTAAAAAATATGAACTTTGGGAAAAAAGAGTTTTGGTTGTAAAACCTTGAATTACTGGAATGGCTCAGGTAAATGGAAGAGAAAAAAATAATTTTGAAGACGAAGCAAAACTTGATATCTTTTACATAGAAAACTGGAGCTTTTTACTAGATTTGAAAATTATTTTAAAAACACCTTTTACAACTTTAAAAAGATAAATATGCTAAAAAAAATTTCATACTATTTAAAATTTTTGTTTTTACAAAAAAAAGAGAATTATTTAAATTTTTATAATATTTTTAGAAAAATTTTTTTGATATTATTTTTCTTAATAATAATTTTGTGAAGTTTTGAAAAATCTTTCTGAGATGATGACTACAAAGAATTTTTAGAGCCAGAAATTAATTACAAACAAAATATTTTTATAAATGATGAATTCGTAATTGATTTGACAAAACTTACAACTAGTTTAAAAGAAACTTCTGAAAAAGAAATTTTTGTAGAATGGAAAATAGAATGAGCTGGAATTCAAGAATGAAATATTTTGAAAAGAAATTTTAAAGAAGCTTGATTTAAAAATATAGTCTTAGAAATTTTCACAAAAAATGAAAATTGAGAAAAACAAAACAGAAATATAATTTTCAAAAAAAACATAAAAATATTTGTTTACAAAAAAACTTTAGCTGTAATTTTTGATAAACAAGCTGAAAGCCAAAAAAAAGATTTTATTGAAAAAGCAAATGAATATTACACTTATGTTTATGAAATATGAAATATATATGAAAAAGATATTAATAATACAAATTTTCTTGATAAAATAGAAAAATATAAACAAATTAATAAAAATAAACTTGATTATTTTGTAATTCGGTGATGAAAAGATTTTTTATTTTCTACAATATGAAAACTCAGCAAAGAAATAGAAAGTGCAAATTATAAAAGTAAATTAAATATTGTTCTTGTAACTCCTTTTAATTTAGATATTCTAAAAAATTATTTCAAAAACTTCTTGTCAAATAAACCTTGGATAAAAAAAATGATCCTCATTTGAGAAAATTCAGAATTCCAAATAATAAAAGAAAATAGCTCTTTAAATTCTTTAGAAAAAAGTTTAATAAAAAATGAATATGATTATATTGATATAAATACAAGTTCCGAAATAAGCAATTATTTATTTATTTCAAAATTCATAAATAATTTATCAAACAAAGGTTTTTTAGCAAGTGAAATTTATATACTTTTACTTATTCCCTTTTTGTTTACATGAATTAGTTTTATGAAACATTTAATCTGAATTTCTCCAATTTGAGTTGTAATTCCTATTTTAATAAGCATTTTATTTTTCAAGCTATGAATATTAAATACACTATATACTTTATTTTTTATAGTTTTTGTAAATATAATTATTGGCTTATTAATAAGTAGGTATACTCTTTTATATACTCCAAAAGTTAGTTTTATAATGATAATAAATATAATCTTACTTTTTATATTTATTATCATTTCAGAAAATTATAATTTAATTAATTATTCTATAAACGATATTTTATACATAATTTTATTTATAATTGTTTGAGAAAAGTTCTTAACTTTATTATTATCAAAGGAATTTCTTGAATATAAATACAATATTTTAAACACTATAATTTTTGCATTTTTATCTTTTTTGATTTTTAATTTAGATTTCGTAAAAACTTTTATAGTATCTTATCCTGAAATTATAATTTTCCTCGCTCCAATAAATTTTTACCTTGGAAGATTTACTTGATTAAGATTCACAGAATATTTAAGATTTAGAGAAATTATAAAAAATGTTGAAGAATAAAAAAAATGTAGATATAAATCTACATTTTTTATAGAGTCTACTATTTCTCGAAATTTGGATCAAAGCTTTTAACAAAAGGTAAAAGTGCCATCATTCTAGCTCTTTTAATTGCTTTAGCTAATTTTTTTTGATTTTTTAAACAAACCCCAGAATAATATTTTGGTACTATTTTACCAAATTTTGTAATATATTTTTTTAATAATTCAACATTTTTATAATCAATGTTAACTCCTGCTAAAGGACATGTTTTATTAGACATAATTAATCTAAGTTAAAAAGTATTATTTTACAAAGTTGAAAAGTTATGGATATAAATCAAATCTTATGATTTGAAACTTTAACTAAACAACTTTTTAACCATTAAAATTAAAATTTATCATCTTCAAGATCTCCTAATTCATCTATTTCTTCTCAAGGAATAGTTTCAAAATCAGATCTTTTATTCAAGAATATGACATTAGAAATAACAATTTCTGTTTTATAAGATTTTTCTCAAGTTTCTTTTTCAATTAATCTAGTTCTAAGTCTTCATTCAATATAAACTAGCTTTCATTTTGATAAAAATTTTTCAATTCTATCTGCTAAATTCCCCCAAGCTACACAATTATGAAACTCTGATTCTGATTTATTTTCTCATTCATTAGTTTTATAATATCTATTTGTTGCTATTGTAAATAGAGAAACTTTTTTACCATTTTCTGTATTTTTTACCGATGGCTCTCTCGTAACATTACCTATAAGTATAACTTTATTAACTGTTCTCATTTTCTATCAATTAAATTTTTAAAATTAAGAATCTTGTTTTACAAACATATATCTCCAAATATTTCTATTCAAATTAATTTCAGATGAAATTTCTTTGATTTTTTCTCAATTTAATTCTAGTTCAAGTAAAACATAGAATCATCTTTCTCTATTATTTATTTTATATGCTAGTTTTCTGTCTCACCAAATATCTTCTTTTTTAACTTCAGCTCAAGCATTAGTCAAAATTGTTTTAACTGTTGCAATTAGAGAAGTTTTTTCTTCTTCAGAAACATTTGGATCTAATATTAGCATTAATTCATAATTTGCCATATTTTTCCTTTGGGTTATATCCAAACTTTTTTTATTTTGTTTGGAAGGATATAAAAATTTGCTTAAAAAAGCTTATGTATTTTATAAAATAAATTATGAAAGTCAAAAAAAAGTGTAAAATCTTGTGAAAACAAATTTTTTTGTTTTTTTAAAAGTTTTATCTATAATAAAAACCACTTTATTTTTTTAAAAATTAATATATGGCAAATATAAACCATAAACCAAGTAAATATATGTTGAATTTATTACATATTTTACCAGCTTTTGCAGATGAAGAAAAGAATATTATAAATTCTATAATAGAAATAAATTCTAATTCTATTAATAAATATGAAATAATTACAGAATGTTGAGCTTTAAAACTTGATAGAGTTTGATATTCTTCACTAAGTTATCCTTTTGCTTACGGGGCAATTCCTTGTACTTGGGATCTAGATAATGACCCTCTTGATGTTGAAATCATTTGAGTTACTGAAAGTTTAATTCCTTGATCTGTTGCTGAACTTAGAGTTATTTGAATCATGAAATTTATTGATGGATGAGAAGTTGATGATAAAGTAATTGCTGTTATTAATGATGATAAAAGAATGAATCATATCCAAACTATTGCAGATTTATGAGAACATTTTATCAAAGAAACAACCTATTATTGGGAACATTATAAAGATTTAAAAAAACCTTGAACAGGTAAAGTTGAATGATTTTTTGATGCAGAAGAAGCTAAAAAAATAATTAAAGAATGTGAAGAAAGATATAAAGAAGAATATGCTCCAAAATTTAATGACTAAATTTTAAATAATGTAATAAAAGAGCTGATATAAAAATTGGTTTTGCTTGTAATATTTATTATAGTTTTTGTGTTAAGTGAGACAAAAAATATAAATTCAAACCGAGAACTTTGGAAGAAATTCAAGATATTTTGAGAAAAGAATATCTTGAATAAGCAAAAAAATATTTAACTCTTTGTAATTTTGATGGTAACCAAATCTATAATTTAATTTTTAGCTACTTTTTAAAAATTCAAAATACTTTTAAAAAGAATAAAACTTTGTCTATAATATCAATAAATTATTTTAGTAACAAGAAAAAATGTATAGTAAAATAAAAAAAATTACTCTTCCTTGAAGCAAATCTATAACTAATAGAGATTTAATTTTGGCTAGTTTATTCCCAGAAGAAACAAATCTTTCTGGAATTTTGGTAAGTGATGATACAAGATTTATGATCCAAGCTTTGAAAGATTTAGGAATGGAAATTGAGGATAACTGAGAAAATGTGAAAATTTTGTGATGACTTGACAGAATTATAGATCAAGAAGTTGAATTATATGTTTGACAATCTGGAACTTGTATGAGATTTTTGAGTGGATTTTTGGCTTTGATAAAAGCTTGAAAAATTACAGTAACTTGAGAAGAAAGACTTTTAGAAAGACCTTTGTGAGATTTGATAGATGCTCTAAAGCAAATGTGAGTAAATGTAGAATCAAGAGAAAATAAATTTCCTCCAGTAACTTTCACTGCTTCAAAAATTACAAATAACAAGGTAAAAATGTCTGGTTCAACTTCTAGCCAATTTTTAACAGCACTTTTGCAAATTGGAGCTTTTGTCGAATGATGAATTGAAATAGAGATTATTTGAGATTTGGTGAGTAAACCATATATTGATATGACAATAAATGAACTTTCTAAATTCTGAATCAAAGTAAAAAATGAAAATTATAAAAAATTTGTGGTAGATATGTTTGGTAAAAACATATCTAGTGAAATTAGAAATATCACAGTTGAATGAGATGCTTCAGCTATGAGTTATATTGCAAATTATGTTGTTTTGCATTGATGAGAATTAGAAATCACAAATTTATGATCTAATTCTAAACAATGAGACTACAAATATTTGGAAATCTTAGAAAAATATTTCTGACTAGAGTGGAAAAGTGATGAAGAAAAAACTTTTTTAAAAAGTTTTGGAATAGAAAATTTAGATTTTTCAGAGAAACATCTCTACACTGAAGAACTTGACTTTGAATCTATGCCAGATGTGAGTATGAGTTTTATGAGTTTAGCAATATTTTTACCTTGAAAAACAAGACTTACTTGATTACAAACTCTTAATTTGAAAGAATGCAAAAGAATTGATGCTATGAAAGATGAACTGAGAAAATTGTGAGTAGAAGTAGAATCTTGAAATAATTGGATTGAAATTGGAGAGTACAAAACCCCCCTCTCCCTTGGGGGAGAGGGGCAGGGGGTGAGGGTCATTTCCACCTATAATGACCATAGAATTGCTATGTGTTTTGGAATTTTGAATAGTGTTTTATTAAATTTGGAAATTGAAAACAAGTCTTGTGTAAATAAGACTTATCCAAAGTTTTGGGAAGATTTAGAATATTTACAAGCATAAAATATGAAAAATTGGGTTAGTGTAAAAAACTATGTAGAGGAAATTCCTTTAGATAAACAATTTTGTTATTATTTATTGGCTTTTTAGAAGAAAATGAATCAAAATTTAGAACTATTTTATCTCATATTAGTGAAAGCATTTTAGCTATTACTCAATAAATATTTGGCAAAATATTTGCAAATTTTTCTTTTTTCTATATATTTAAGACTACTATATAAAATATAGTAGTCTTATTTTTTAAAAATTATTATTTATGCTAAATCCTTTTGAAAATGCAAAAATGCAAATAAGGAAAGCTTGTGAAGCTTCTGTGGAATTATGAAACGAAAAAAATTTAATAGAAATTATTTTAAGACCAAAAAGAGTAATTGAAGTAAATATTCCTGTTAAAATGGATAAATGAGAAGTAAAAGTTTTCACTTGATATAGATCTCAACACAACGATGCTAGATGAGCTTTCAAAGGTTGAATTAGATTTCACCAAGATGTTGATATTAATGAAGTTAAAGCCTTGTCAATGTGGATGAGTTTCAAAACTGCTGTTATAGATTTGCCTCTTGGATGAGGAAAATGATGAATTATTGTTAATCCAAAAGAATTGTCTCTTTCTGAATTAGAAAGATTAAGTAGATGATATGTAAGAGAAATTTATAAATATATTTGAGCAGAAACAGATGTTCCTGCACCAGATGTAAATACAAATCCTCAAATTATGGGTTGGATGATGGATGAATATTCAAAATTAGTTTGAGTTTATTCTCCTTGAAGTTTTACTTGAAAACCTTTGACAATTTGAGGTTCAAAGTGAAGATGAACTGCTACAGCTCAAGGTTGAGTTTATGTTTTACAAAAAATTCTTGAACTTAATGGAGAAAATATTAAATGAAAAAAAATTATTATAGAATGAGTTTGAAATGCAGGTTTAATTGTTGCTGAAATTCTTTCAGAATTAGGAGCAATTATTGTTTGAGTTGCAGATTCAAGATGAGCAATTTATAATGAAAAGTGAATAAAAGTTTCAGAAATTGCAAAGTTAAAAGCATCAAAAAAATCAGTTATAGATTATTTAGATGCTGAAAAAGTTTGAGAAAATTTTTTAGAATTACCTTGTGATATTTTAATTCCAGCAGCTTTAGAAAATCAAATAACAGAAGAAAATGCTCCTAGAATAAAGGCAAAATATATTTTAGAACTGGCAAATTGACCAACAACTCCAGAAGCTGATGAAATTCTTTTTGCTAAAAATATAACAGTTATTCCAGATATTCTAGCTAATTCTTGATGAGTTATGGTTAGTTATTTTGAGCAAGTTCAGAATAAAATGAATTATTATTGGGAAGCTTCAGAAGTTGATGCAAAACTTTACAAAAAAATTACTGAAAGCTCTATTTGAGTTTATGAAACAGCAAAAGAACATAAAACTTTTTTAAGAACTTGAGCTTATATAATTTCATTAAAAAGAATTTTTGATGCGATGAAAGATAAATGAATGAATTAAAAGAAGTAGAGACAAGGCAATGCCTTTTACGAAATATAATATACGGAATAATAAAATCTGTGTAATCTCTGGTTCAAACAAAAAAAGATGTTTCAAAAAAACATCTTTTTTTGAATTGTTAATTATTAACTATCTTATATTTACAACATTAGTTTTTGTATAATAATCTACGGTTTTTGTAAATATTCAAGAAGTAGCTCATCACAAAGAAATATTTATAGAAATAATTCAATTCGCATTTGTTGTAATTTCAGAATTTGGAGAAAAACTTAAATATTTTCATTTCCCAGAAATGGCTTCAAAGAAAAAAAGTCAATTATTATAACTTGCACTTCAACTCAAAGAATTTACTTTTATATTTTGTAATAAATCTATTTCTTTTATTTTTTTTATTTCTCAACTTTCAGAATTTGTTATTTGGCTTCAAGTATATGAAAAAGGGTAAGAAAAAAAAGTAATTTTTTCACTATCTTTATCTAAATAAAGTCAAATTGATAAATTTCAACTTCAATAATCAACACCGTTAATCGCAAAATTTCTAGCTTCACTTAAAGATTTTGCTATACTTTTTGCTGTTTCATTTACACGAGCTTTTGTTTGATATTGAGAATACGGAGCATAAACAGCCAAACTAAGAATTCAAATTATTGTAATTGCAACCATTAATTCTATCAGTGTAAAAGCTTTTTTTATAGGATTTTTTAAATTAGTTTTCATAAAAAAGTGTTAAAATATTTTTTTCTAAGAAACAGTTTGTGTAACTTTAAGAATTGCTCAAAATATAGCAAAAGCAAACCATAATACAAAAATTCAAGCAAGTAAAATAGCAATTGGTTCAATCCATTTTGTCAAATTTGCAAGAGAATAATCAACTTCTCTTGTATACTGAATATTCATTTTATTTGCTATTTCTTCAATTTTTGCAGTTTTTTCTCAAACAGATAACATTTGTAAAAAATCATGTGGAAAATAATCCATATACTCATCAACTTCTCTCATTGAATCAACAATTTTATTTCCTCCAGAAACTTTTGTCATAACTGCATTAAAAAGAGATTCGTAAACTATACTATTTGTAGCTTTTCAAGTCAAAGATAATGCTTTAGTAATATTTACTCAAGATCAAACTAAGTTTCATAAAGTAGCTGATGCAGATGCCAAAATATAATTTTGATAAACTTTTCAAATTAAAGGTAATGATAACAAAATATTATTCATTTTTGCTTTTCATTCTGAAGTATTTCTGTATCAAACAAAAATTACAAATAGAAAAAATAAAAACAAAAGTATAAGTAAATAATTATTTATCAAAAAGTCAGAGGTTCAAATAAGTGTTTTTGTAGCAAATGGAAGTTCAACTCAAGATTCAGCAAAAAGAGGTTTTAAAGATGGAATTACATAAGATAAAACAACTACAACAGCCAGAATTAAAAATAAAAAAATTATTATTGGATAAGTCAGAGCTCATTTTACTTTTGCTCTTAATTCGTGATTTCTTCTCAAATCATTACTTAATCTCGATAAAGATATAACTAACATTCAAGAAGTTTCTCCAGATTCTACCATTGAGATTTCTCAAGAAGTAAAAACTTGTGGAATTTTTTTCATAGCTTTTGAAAAAGCATCTCAACTATTTATATAAGTTAAAAGCTCTTCAATTTTCATTTTAAAAAATGGATTTCTAATTTTGCCTGAAACTGAATTCAAAGCTTCAGAAATTGCTACTCAAGAATCTATCATAACAGATAAATATTCATAAAAATTATATTTATCCATAATAGAAACTGATTTAAAAAGTATAATATCTTTATTTACAGCTTTTTTTTCTTCTAAATTTTCTTGTTGCTCAAACATAATTATTTTTGGTTAATATTCTTAATTTGTGTTTTACCATCTCCTCCAAAGGAGAGGGTAGGGTGAGGTTTGTGGCTTATTTTTGGTTAATATAAAACATTTTCATAGGAATATCAACTTTTATACTTTGTCAATCTTCTGATTCATTATAAGAAAAACTTGTTATAAAAAATTGATATTTAGAATCTTTTGAAATCAAAAAATTTATCAAATCAATCAAAGCTTGTTTTGAAGAAACAGAAGCTGATAAATTAATATTTGCTTCCATAAAACCTATTTCATTTTTTGTTCCTTCTGAAACATTCAATCATTCACTTATAATAATTCAACCTTGATAAGCAGAAGTAAAAGAATAAAGATATTCTAAAATTTCATTTTCGTTTAAAGAAACTGAAAGTTTGTGAATCATAGAACTTTTATCATCTTTTTGTTTATCTAATTGTATTTTTAAATTATTTAGTTTTTGTAATTCCGTTTGTTTTTCTAAAAGAGTTTGTTCTTTTAATTTTTTTTCATCATAATTAACTAAAAAGTTAGAATAAATTGATCTAAAAAATAAAACCAATACTATAAAAGAGATAAGTAGCAATATCAAAGCTAAAAATCTTTTATCATTATTTTCTATTTGCATAAAAGTTTATTTAAAAAGTAAAATTAATTCCCATTTCTTTCTCTAATTTTTTTTGCGATTTCTTCTTTTTTTGAATCTGAATTAACAGAAACTCAAGTGGTGTCAATAACAGAAACAGAATCAAGAATTTTAAAACTATCTTTTGCTTTTAATGCAACAGAAAAAACTATTTCATTATTTCAATCAAAAGAATTAATAAATGGCAAAGTAAAAACTGCTTCTTTTTCTTGTCTATAAGATTTTATAAAATTAGCAACATTTTGATAAGCAAAATTTGAGTCAGAAGAAACTCAAACAACTTCAGAATTCAGAACTCAATTCGAATAATTAAATCATTTGAAATTTATTTTATAAGTTGCTGAAATTCTATCAATTTCATTAAAAAAAGTTGGAATCTGAGACATAAAATTAAATTTGCTAATAATAGCTTTATTTGATTCTACAAGTCAATAAGCTATTAAATTAGGATCAGACTTTACAGAAGAAATATTTTTTTCTAAAGCTGTTATCTGAGTGGTAAGTTCAGAAGTTTTTGAAGCTAAATAATAATTCGTTCCATAAAATATTGCAGTTATTCAAATAGAAAAAATGAGAAAAATTGTGCTCATTTTAATATAAGAAATATGACCTTTTTTGTAAACAACTTGTTCTTCTCACATAAAAAGAAAGTTAAAAAATAAATTAATCTAAAAATCCTATTACCCCCTACCCCCCTAAAATAGAGGGAATAAATATTAAACTTTCTTCATCCCCTATTTTAGGGGATTATAGGGGTAATTGTTGAAAGTTAAAAAATAAATACAAATATAGAATAGCACAAAATATTTTTAAATGCAAAAAATTTGACTTTTTAATTCAAAGCTATATTTTATATAGTGTTTTATTTCTTAAAAACTTGAAATTATGGAAAATATAAATTATGATGTAATAATTATTTGAAGTTGATCAGCTTGATATCCAGCTTGAATGTATGCAAGTAGATATAAATTAAAAAATTTAATAATCTGAGCTCAACCAGGTGGGGCTTTGGCAACTTCTCACAAAGTAGAAAATTATCCTTGAACAATTTCAGCTTCTGGAAGAGAAATAATGGATAATTTTAAAAAACATGCTGTTGAAAGTTGAAGTGAAATTTTGGAGGAATTCGTAGAAAGTATTGAAAAACACGAAAATCATTTTCATATAACAACTGCTACAAAAAAAGAATTCAAAGCAAAAAAAGTAATTTTGGCAACTTGAAATAATTACAGGAAACTTTGAGTAAAGTGAGAAGAAGAATTTATGTGAAAATGAGTTAGCTATTGTGCAACTTGTGATTGAATGTTTTTTAGATGAAAAGATGTTGTTGTAGTTGGTTGATGAAATACGGCTTTAACAGAATGTTTATATTTATCAGAAATTTGTAATAAAGTTTATTTAGTTCATCGTAAGAATACTTTTAGAGCTGAAGATATTTGGGTTGAACAAGCTAAATCAAAAGCTAATATTGAACTTGTTTTAAATGAGGAAGTTGAGGAAATTGCTTGAGGTTTTTTTCTTGAAAATATAATTTTAAAAAGTGGGAAAATTTTAAAAGCTGATTGAATATTTGTAGCTATTTGAAGCCAAGCAAATGCCTCTCTAGTAGAAAAATTTAATTTAGAAAAAGATGAGGAATGATGCTTAGTTGTAGATAAAAGACAAGAAACAAGTTTGAAATGATTGTATGCTGCTTGAGATGTAACAACAAATTCTAATAAATTCAGACAAACTATAATGTCAGCTGCTGAATGATGTTTAGCAGTAAATTCAGTTCATGAAGATTTATTAAAAGAACACAATTAATTTTTTTTATATTTTTAAAAAACTATGCAAATTGCATAGTTTTTTAAAAATAGTTTTATTGAACTAAATTTTTAAATCCAAATTTTGAATTTAGAAAAACTTGGTCGGATTTGAAACGGGACAATAGAATAGAATTTATAGAAAAATTTGACTTTCTCTCAAAAATATGTATAAATCATTTGTTTTATTTTTTAATTATAAAAATTATGTTAAATACAATGATGCAATGATGCAATCATGTAATAATGAAATGAAATTTTAATCCACCAGTTGAAAAATTAGTTGAAGAAGTAAAAATTTGAACTAATGAAGCTGTTCTACCACAAAAATTAAGAACGGATAATCCTATGATGTTTGATCCAAAGAGAAAAAGAAATGTAGATACTAACAATTTTCTTTGATCAAATTGAGAAGCTTTGGAATGCAGAAGGGATAATTTAAGAAGAAGAAGAAGAAGAGATGAAATAAGATGAAGAAGAGATGAAAATAGAAGAAGAAGAAGAAGAAGAAGAAATTAGAGAAGAAGAAATAGTATAGACTAAATTAAATAGCTTTCAAAAGCTATTTTTTTATACTCAAAAACAACTCTTAGCACCTAAACACAAAATGTGCTAAAAAAGTTTTGACAATAAAAAATTTTCTGCTAAACTAGGGCTACATTTTATTAATTAATTTAAAAAATTTATGTGAAAAATAATTTGAATAGATCTTTGAACAACAAATTCTTGTGTTGCTTTTATGGAATGATGAGAAGCAAAAGTAATTCCAAATGCTGAATGAAATAGAACAACTCCATCAATTGTTGCTGTTACAAAAGATTGAAATACAATAGTTGGAACTCCAGCAAAAAGACAATCTATCACAAATCCACTGAATACAATTTTTTCAGCAAAAAGATTTATTGGTAGAAAATATAGTGAAGTTGCGGATGAAATTAAAAATGTTCCTTACAAAGTTGTTAAATGAAATAATTGAGAAGCTTTGATTGAGTTTAATGGAAAAAATGTTAGACCTGAGGAAATTTGAGCTCAAGTTTTGATGAAATTAAGAGAAGATGCTGAAAAATTCCTTTGAACTACTGTTACAGAAGCTGTTATTACAGTTCCTGCATATTTCAACGATGACCAAAGACAAGCAACAATTAATGCTTGAAAAATTGCTGGTCTTGATGTAAAAAGAATTGTTAATGAGCCAACTGCTGCTGCTCTTGCTTACGGAGCTTGAAAATGAAAAAATGAAAAATTAGCTGTTTATGACCTTTGAGGTTGAACATTTGATATTTCTATTTTAGAATTAAGTGATGAATGAACTTTTGAAGTTTTGGCTACAAATTGAGATACTCATTTAGGTTGAGATGATTTTGATAAAAGAATTGTTGACTATGTTGTTGATGAGTTTAAAAAAGAACAAGGAATTGATTTAAGAAATGACCCAATGGCTCTACAAAGAGTTAGAGATGAAGCTGAAAAAGCTAAGAAAGAACTTTCTGCAACTACAAGTTATGACATAAATCTTCCTTATATTACTGTTGATTCTACTGGACCAAAAAATTTAATGATGAGTATTTCAAGAGCAAAATTTGAAGAATTAATTGGAGATTTAGTTGAAAAAAGTTTAACTCCTTGTCAAAAAGTTTTGAATGATGCTTGATTAAAAGCAAGTGAATTAAATACTGTTTTACTTGTTTGAGGTTCTACAAGAGTTCCTTTAGTTATTAAAAAAGTTGAAGAATTTTTTGGAAGAAAACCAAGCACTTGAGTTAATCCAGATGAAGCAGTTGCACAATGAGCAGCAATTCAAGCTTGAATTATTGGTTGAGATGTAACTGATGTTTTACTTCTTGATGTTACTCCACTTTCTCTTAGTATTGAGACAATGTGAGGAGTTGCGACTAGAATGATTCAAAGAAATTCTACAATTCCAACAAGTAAATCTGAAACTTTTTCAACTGCTGTTGATAACCAACCTAGTGTTGAGATAAATGTTTTACAATGAGAAAGAGAAATGGCAATTGATAACAAATCTCTTTGAAAATTTATGCTTGATTCTATAGCACCAGCTCCAAGATGAGTTCCTCAAATTGAAGTAACTTTTGATATAAATGCAAACTGAGTTTTAACTGTTAAGGCAAAAGATAAATGAACTTGAAAAGAACAACATATAACAATTACTGGTTCAACTTGAATGGATAGTTCAGAAGTTGAAAAATTAGTAAAAGAAGCTGAAGAAAAAAGAGAAGAAGATAAAAAAAGAAAAGAAGCTGTTGAAGCAAGAAATTTAGCTGAATCTACAGTTTACCAGTCAGAAAAAACCCTTTCTGAAAATAAAGAAAAAATTCCTGAATGAGATTCAAAAGAAGCTGAAGAAAAAATTAAATCTTTGAAAGATATTTTAGCAAATCAAAATGCTTCAAAAGATGAAATTGAATGAGCTACGAAACCAGTAAATGATATTATGATGAAAATTGGTCAAGCAATTTACTCACAATGATGAGCAAATCAAGCTGGACAAACTCCAAATGATTGAGTTGTCGATGCTGAAGTTGAAAAATAAAATTTACAATTTATAAAAATTTTAGTAGAGATAATGAACTGCCACCCAAAGTAGAATATTAAAAAACAATACCATTAAGCCTTAACTTAATGGTATTTTTAATAAAGAAATGTGCAAAAAATATCAATATGTCGTATTAAAAATATAAGGCAAAATGAGTTTCTTCCTGACTTCAAGCTATTTTTTGCAAAAAATAGCTTAGCATAGCTAATTATCAAAAAATCATAGGCAAAACATTTCTAGTTTTTTTAAAAAAACTTATTTAAAGCCATTTTCACTTTTATGCATATATACAATCTCTTGAAGTAAAGATTAATTATATGTAAATACGGTCTGTCAATTTATTAAAAATATAAGAAATAATATCATATTTTCTACTTCA
>JBBILU010000020.1:0-21607 GCA_037444775.1 Candidatus Altimarinota bacterium | reverse complement strand
AAAAGTTTTTGAATGATATTCATTCAAAAACTTTTTTTACTTTTTCTTGTTATAATAAACTAACTTGCAAAATCACCATAGTAATTTATTTAAAAATTCATCGTAACAACATTTTTTGTTGAAATTAAGAGAAATTTTTGAAACTGCTTTTTTTTTGTTTTAAAATGAAGTAGGATTTAGTCTCATTTTTAGTAAGAAGTATTGATTGACATTTTCTAGAATTATTTATTCATTATTAACTTAAGCTCTTTTTAGAAAAAATAAAGAATACCGTTTAGTATTTTTAAGCTATTTCTAATTTCGTAATCGGATTTAGTATTATTATTACAGAAATGAATAAAATTTCTACAATTAAGACTTAATGAATTTAGCTTAAAACTTTATAAAGCTTTTCTAATTCAGTCTTTACACAAACAAAAAATAAATTATCACCTGAAGTATTTAACTTTTTATCAATAGAAATAGTAAAAAAGTTTTATGATTTGTCAGAAAATACAGCTTGATATAAAACACTTTTTAATTATAGAATTTTAGCAATAGATTCATCAAAAATAAATAGACAAAGTAAAAAAAATTGAGAGAATAAGAGAAGAAAATGATGAATAAACAAAAAATGAATAAAAATGTAACTTTCAATATTTAGTAGAGCTATTTTTAAAAGATGAACCTATTGATAAAATAATGAAAAAAATATTATTATTTACTATGTTTAAAATTTGTATTTTTCAAGTTTTTTCTTATGATTTCTTTATTTAAAATACCATATGTTATTATAGTAAATATATTTTATTTATTTTATGCTATTTTTAAAGTTTATATGAAATTTTTAGGTTAAAATATAAATCAATGAGATAGTGTGATAATAATACTAAAGAACGACAGATTTATATGAATAATAAAAAAACAATGATTTGAAAAAATTATTAGAATATGCGAAAAGTGAATATATTGAAATAGAATAATATTTAATAATTAAAAAAATATGAAAAAAAGTATTGTTATTATAATTATTTTTAGTTTGATTTTGACTTCTTGTGTTAAAAATCAAGAAATTGTAGAAGATATCTCAAAATCAAAAAAAGAAGTAAAAACATTAATTACAAAAAAGGTCCCAATTACAGAGCAAATTAAACTAATTTGAAAAGTTAGTTGAGATAAAGAAACTGTTATTTCATCTCAAATTTCTTGACTTGTAAATATGGTAAATGTTAAACTTTGAGATGTTATAAATAAAGATTCTATTTTAGCTACAATAGATACAAATTCTGCTATTTGAATAAATTTTAATAATGCCTCTATAGCTTTAAATAATTCTTCTTCAATTTATGGCTACACAATGGAATCTGTTAACAAAGACATAGAATCTGCAAAACTACAACTAGAAAATGCAAAAATTGCTAGAAATAATGTTTATGCTACAACAGATAAACAACTTTCTATTTCAAAAAAACAAGTTGATAATATAAAAACAACTCAAAGTTGAACTCTAACAGCAAATGCTGAAAGCATAAAAAATGCTGAATTATGAGTTCAATTATCAACAAAAGCTTATAATACAGCTTTATTAAATCTAGAAAATTTTAACAAAAATAAAGAAAAATCTTTAGCAACCTTATATGATAATCTTCCCCTTTCAATAGACTCTTCTTATATAAATATAGAAACTGCTATTAAACAAGCTGATTTTATACTTTGAGTTACAGAAAAAAATAAATATGATAATGATTCTTTTGAAACTTATTTATGAGCAAAAAAAACTATGTATAAGTTTGATGCTGAAAATCTTCTTAGAGAAGTAATTTCTAAATATGATGAAATCACATCAAAAGATTATGGAAATTCTTCTGAATCAAATATGAAAAAAGCAAATGATTTAATTTCTGTTTTGACAAAAATAGTAAATTTATACCAAAAACTTTGAGATACTTTGAATTATTCTCTATCTTCAAATAGTTTTCCACAAACAACTATAGATTCTTTAGTAAAAGTTTGTTCTTGAATTGAGGCAAGTATTTTGCAATCAAAATCTCAACTTTTATCAACTTACAATACAATTTCTTCAACAACAACAAATTTGGAAACATGAGAAGCTTCTTTAAATAATGCTTTAGATATTGCTTTGACAAATTTAGAATCAGCTAAACAAAATTTAGTATTATTGAAATCAAATCTTAATATAAATACAACAAATTTAAGCTGAAATATTTCTATTGCAGAAGACCAACTTGATAGTACAAATGTTAACATAAAAGCTAATCGTGAAAGTGCTGATAATGCTGTAAAAATAGCAGAAGCAACATTAAATAGTGCTTTAGCTAAATTAAATGTAGGTTTAGTTCAAAGCAAATCAAATTTTGATTCTATCAAATGACAAAAAGATTTAGCTTCATTACAGTTGAACAATTCCGTTATTAAAGCTCCATTTGCAGGAACTATAGTTTCAAAAAATGTTGAAATCTGAACTTTGGTAAATCCTTGAACTCCACTTTTTACTGTTTCTTGAAACGAGAATTTAAAAATAAAATTAGAAGTTCCAAGTGAAACAATTTCTCATTTGAAAGAATGAAATGAAGTAAATTTGGAATTAACAAATAAACAAACTTCAACTTGAAAAATTAGTTTAATTAATAAAACAGCTAATCCTCAAACAAATTTATTTCAGGTAGAAATTACTTTTGATAAAAACAAGTTTAAGGCAAAAGTTTGAGAATATGTAGTAGTTTATATTAATAAAAAAATCTCTGAAAAAGATTGAATAATGCTACCTTTTGAAACAATTCTTAATCCATCAGATTGAGTTTATACAGTTTTTGTATTATCTTGATCTAAAGTTAAAAAAACGGAAGTAAAATTATGATTAAAAAATAGTACTCAAGTTGAAATTACAAATTGATTAAAACCTTGAGAAGAAGTTGTTTTAACAAAAGTTAGTGAATTAGAAGATTTGGAGGAAGTAGAAATTAGAAAATAATAATATTTAAAAATATAATATGGTTGTAAAAAGAGTTGCTCCTAAAAGATGAATTTTAGCTTCTTGGGAAAAAATTCATAAATTAGATTCTTTTAAAAATTTTAATAGAGATAAATTTTTAAAAGAATTTGAAGATAATAAAGAAATTTATGATTTTTTAATTTTATGTGAATCACTTGACAAAGATGTTTTTAGGTGAGCTTTTTGCGATATTGAAAAAGAAAGAGTTTTTGAAATTTATGAAAATTTTTTCAAAAATGATAAAATGAAAGATAATCTTAATTCTGCCAGACATAGACCCTGACTTTTATGAATGCTTTTGAAAAGATATTATTTTAGAGAAGATTTTAAAAAAAGAGAAATAGCAGAGGCAGAGAAAAAGAAATTAGAAGAACAAGAGACCAAAGAAAAAAAACTTTTTGAAGAATCTATAAAAAATTTTAATCCTGAAAAATTTATTTCATGATTTGATATTTTTATTAAAGATTTCTTAGAAAGATTATTTAAAAAAGATAAAGAATCTTTTATCAATAGATTTCATAAAATTAAAGATAAGTCCGAAGTTGAGAAATTTTATAGAAAAATTATAAATACTCCAAAAATAAATTTTGTTCCAATTAATGTTTATACTACTAGCAAAAGAGAAAATTTAGAATTTGTTAAAAATTATAAAATAAAAGAATTTGATTTTAATGAATTTCTAAAAAATTTCGACGAAAAAGAAATTATTGAATTTTTGAAATTTAATTTTGATAATAACAATAAACTTTTTATAGAATTTATTCCTAGTATGGATTTAGATAAACTTAAAGAATTGTTTTATTATAATAAAAATATTTTTGAAACTTTATACTGAAAATATGATCAAGTAGGAGCAAAATATAAATGAAATATTCATATTAGACCTCTTTTTGCTAATTATTTTAATTTCAAGAAAGAACTTGAAGAGCAAGAAAGTAAAGAAAAAGCCTTAGCAGAATTTAATCCTGAAGAATTTTTAGAAAAATTTAAAAATTTATGAGAAAAGTATGATTTTTTGTTAAAATATTACAAAGAAGCTGAAAGAGAATTTAGAGAAAGATTTTATGATTCAAATTATATGGATTGAATAGTTTTTTTGGATAATTATTTAACAAAAAAACATTACATTGTTTTTTTTTCATTAAAATGACATCTTAAAAAATTATTAGAAGAATATTATAAAGATAAAATAAAAAAATGAGAATTAAAAGTAAGAAGAACTCACGAAGAATATAAAGCTCATTTAAGAGAAAAATATAAATATAAAAAAGAAAATTTTGATTATGAATGATTTATTTCACAATTTAAAAACAAGAAACATGTTGATTTATTAAAAAAATATTTAGAAGCAGATAGAGAAGGTTTTGCTAGAAGATTTACAAAAGTTTGAAAAACAAGAGTTGAAAAATTTTTAGATGAGGCATTAACAAAAGAAGAGAAAAGTCATTGGTGAGAATTTAATAAAATAATTAAAGATAAATTCAAAGAAAAAGAAATTAAAAAACAAAAAAGATTTAATGTAAAAAGTTTTATAGATAGTTTTGAAGAAAAATGAATAAGAGATTTTTTAAGTGATTATTTAAGTAGAAATGAAGAAGAGTTTAGAGAAAAATATTACCAATCTTCAAAATTAGAAGTAAAAGCTTTTTATAAAAAGTATTTTTTGTGAAAACAAAAAACCTTATCTTGATACTATAATTGAACATTATGAGAAGTTCAAAGAGATTATTTTTATAAAATAAAAAAAGAACAAAAGCAAGAAAAAATAAATTCATTTAAAGTAAATGAATTTATTGAATTATTTAAAGAAGAAACTGAAAAATATAATTTTTTAAAAAATTTTTTAGAAGTAAATGAATATGAATTTAGGGAAACTTTTTATAAAATGAAAGAAAATAAATTTATTGACTATATTAATAAATATATTTGAACTGAATTTAGATCTTTAAATTGAATGCCAGTAAATACTTTTTGAGAATTACTCAAAAAACATTATATAAAAAAAAGAAAAGATTTTTTTGTAAATGAACTTAAAATTTCTTCTGAGGTTATAGATGAATTTCCTCAAATTTTAAAAAGAGTTAGCAATATTAGAGAAAAAGCAGATGAATTTAAGAAAAAACTATCAATAAACTACGAACAATTATGAATTTTGATTGAAAAAACTAGATGATCTATATTATGACATAAAATTGATAATAAAATAGAATGATTTAAAAAAGTATATGTTGAACCTGAAGAATTAACTTTTATAATATTAAAAAATCAGAGAGCTTGGGCTTGTAATATTTCACAAAGAATCAAAGAAGCTAAACCTCTTTGATTAACAAATCTAGAATTATGAAGTATGTTTAGGAAATATAATTGATTTTTTATATCAAATATTGCTAAGAAAATAAGAGAGTATTCCGAAATGTGAATAACACCAATTGCCTTATGAAGAGTTCTTAAAAAATATCCAAGTCATATTAGCTTAAATACAGAAAGTAAAGTAAAATCCGTATTCAATTTGAATATTTTTCTTCATCATATGGCAAAACATAAAAAAATAATTATAGAAAATATAAAAGAAAGTGAAAATTTTTTGAAAGATTTTAATGAAAGTGAAATAGATTATATAAACAAAACTTTTGAGGAAGATTTCTTAGGTTTTCTACTTGTTCAAGTAAAAAAAGAATTTATATATGATGATTTTCAAGAATATATAAATAAGATAAGAATCAATTACATAAATGATCCATATCAAGGATATAGAAATTTATATAAAATTTTTACAGGTTTTGTCTATTCTCATCCTACTTATAAATGAAGAAAGATGAATTAGTTAAATAATTAAAATAATATGTCAAAAAATATTTCGGAATATTTAGAAAAATTAGAATATGACAAGAATTTAGAGAAATGATTTATTGCATTTTTATTAAGAAAATTCAGATTATTATTTTTGATAATTTTTGTAATAATAATAGCCTGAATAATTTCTTTTAGAAGTTTACCTTTGGAATCAAGTCCTGATGTAAATATTTGAATTTGAGTTGTTAGTGTAGCTTTGCCTTGAGCAAGTCCAGAAACTATGGAAGATTTAATTACAAAAAAACTAGAAAAAGAAATATGAAAAATAAAGTGAGTTGATACTATTAGTTCAACTTCCCTTAATTCTTTAGCAACAATTCAAGTTCAATTCAAATCAAGTGTTGATACAAAAGAAGCTATTAGAGATTTGAAAGATAAAGTTGATTTGGTTAAATCCAAATTTCCATCAGATACTTTAGAACCAAATATTGCTGAAGTAAGTTTTTCTGACACTCCAGTTTGGACATTTGCTATTTCTTGAAAATATGATTCCAAAGAATTGTATAAATATGCAAAAAAAATTGGTGATAAATTAGAAGAAAATGCTTTGATTTCTGAAGTAAAAATTACTGGTTGAGAACAAACTGAATTTCAGGTTGCAGTAGATCCTGCAAAACTTGAATCTTTTTGATTAACTCTTGACTCTATTAATTCAGCAATAAAATCAAATAATATTACAATTCCTATTTGAAAATATGATATTGGAAACTTTACACACAATATTAACTTAGATTCAAGATTTTATGATGTATCTAAATTATCTTATCTAATTGTTTGAAAACAAGGAAGTAGTGTAATTTATTTAAAAGATGTTGCAAAAGTTACAGAAACTACAAAAGAAAAATCAAATATAGCTAGATTATGAAAGTTTTCCGAATTATCTACAGATGCAATAATTATTTGAGTTGTAAAGAAATCTGGTTGATCTATTGTGAATTTGGTTGATGAATGACAGAAATCTTTAGATGAATTAAAAAAATTATGAATACTTCCAAATGATTTAAAAATTACAACTATCGTAGATTTATCAGAAAGAATCAAATTGGATTTATCACATTTGATAAGAGATTGATTAATTACTGTTTTTCTTGTTTTTATTATACTTTTCCTTGTTATTTGAATAAAAGAAGCTCTTGTTGCTTGAATTGCTGCTCCAATAGTTTTTCTTATAACCTTTATTGTTATGGCTATAGAATGACAAACCTTAAACTTTTTATCAATGTTTGCATTAATTCTATCTTTATGACTTTTGGTTGATGATGCTATAGTTGTAATTTCAGCAATAAATCAGTACAAAAAAACTGGGAAATTTAATACTTACCAGTCAGCCTTACTTGTAATTAGAGATTATAAAATAGTTATTATTTCAACTACTTTAACTGTTGTTTGGATATTTTCGGCTATGCTTTTTATGACTTGAATAATATGAAAGTTTATTTTTTCAATTCCATTCATAATAACTGTAACTTTATTAAGTTCTCTAGTTGTTGCTCTAACTATAAACCCAGCCTTAGCAGTTTTTTTTAATAGAAATGAAAACAAAACAGGAAAAAGAGTAGAAACTTTTTTGGATAAATGATTAATAAATACAAAACCTTTAGAAAATTTTTATGAAAAAAGTTTAAGAAAACTAATAAATAATAAAAAAACAGCTAAAACATTTTTATTTTCTATTTTAATACTTTTTATTTCTAGTTTAGCAATTGTTTGAACTGGAATAGTAAAACAAGACTTTTTCCCAAAAACAGATTCTGATACAATTTTACTTAATATAGAAACAGAAATCGGAACAAATCTTGAAACAACAAGTAATATAGTAAAAAATATTGAAGAAAAAATAATTTTAGAAAAAGAGATACAAAATTATGCAGTAAATATTTGAGGATTAGATTCTTGAAGAAATTCTTGACCTGATATTTGAGCATCAAATTATGCTTCAATAACAATAAATTTAATAAAAAAAGAATATTGAAGAAAAGAAACTTCAGGGGAAATAGGGGATAGACTTAGAAAAAATCTAGAAAACTTTAAAGAAGCAAAAATTACAGTTTTGGAATCAACCTGATGACCTCCATCTTGATCTGATTTTGAATTAAAAATTGCTTGAGAAGATTTTATGAAATTAGAAAAAATTTGAAATGATGTAAGAAAAACTTTGAATACAATTCCTTGAGTTATAAATATAAATTCTTCAAGAAAACCTTTACCTTTAGAAATAAGATTATGATTTGATCCATTAAAATTACAAGTAAATAATTTAACTCTTCCACAAGTAACATTATTTGTGAAAAATGCAGTTAAGTGAACAGAAAGTTCAAAAGTTTATATTTGAAATGATGAAATTACCATAAATTCTAAGTTTGAAAATTCTTATACTGATACAATTGATAAAATAAAAGATTTGAAAATAAAAAATAATATCGGGCAATATGTTTATTTAAGAGATATTATGGAAATAGATTTAAAAAAGTCAGTTTTTTCAATTACCAGAGATGATGGGAAAAGAGTTTTGACTATTTCTGCTTCTGCTGCAAAAAATACAACTGGGACAGCAATAAAAACAGAATTTGATAAAAAAATGAAAGCTTATACTTTGCCTATTTGATATGAATTTATAACAGGTTGAGCAAATGAAGAAAATCAAAAATCTGTACAAAGTTTAATGATTTCTATGCTATTTTGAATGTTATTCGTTGTTTGAACTTTAGTTGTTTTATTTGATAGTTATAAGCAATCTTTACTTGTTTTAGTAACAATTCCATTAAGTTTGATTTGAGTTTTTTATTGACTTGCATTATTTTGACAACCTCTTTCTTTTCCTTGAATGATTTGACTTGTTGCCTTATTTTGAATAGTTGTAAGAAATTGAATAATTCTTTTTGATAAAATAAATCAAAATTTAGCTGAAAATATAGATTTCGTAGAAAGTATAGTTGATGCTGGAAAATCAAGACTGGAACCTGTAATGTTAACCAGTGTATGTACAGTTTTTTGAATGATTCCATTAACAATCAGTAATCCAACTTGGACTTCTCTTTGACTCTCTATAATTTTTGGGTTATCTGTTGCTACTTTTTTTACATTATTAGTTTTACCAACTTTATATTTTATGTTTATAAAAAAGAAGAAAACTTTTTAATAAAAAATCTAAATACTTTATTAGTATTTAGATTTTTCTATGTACACAAAATTTTTTATACACTCAAAATAAGTGATTTAAAAATTATTTATTTTTAATGAACAAAAATTTTAAAAAGTACAAAAAATAATGTAAATGCTATAAATATAGTTACTGGTAAAGTTAGAATCCAAGCCATTAAAATATGTTTTATAGTTTCTTTTTGAACTCAACTTCATTTTCATCAAATCATTGTTCAAGCAACACTTGAAGACATTATATGAGTTGTACTAACTGGTAATCATAAATTTGAAGCTACAGTTATTGTTCAAGCTGTTATTAAAGCTGAATTTGTAGCTTGTGCATAATTCATTCTTTTATCTCCAATTTTTTCTCAAATAGTAACTGCAATTCTTTTCCGTCAAATCATTGTTCCAAGTCAAAGAGAAATAGAAATCATAAGAATAATCCAAGTTGGAGCATAGTCTATAGATTTGGATAAATTTTCTACAGATGTTTTGAATTGTTCACTTTGCAATTCGTTACTTGCTCCTGCATTCGCTTTATTTATCAAAATGAATTCTTTAGATGTTATTTTTGTTAAAGACTTTTGAGTTTGTAGTAAATATTCTCTCTTTTTCATTTGATTTTCAGAAGCCATAACTAATTTTAAAGACTCAATATTACTTATTGATTTTGCTATTTCTTCATTTTTATTATTTTTTTCAATTTCTTTTAGAGTTGTTTCTATATAACTAATATCTTTTCTTAAAGATTCTTCTTTTATTTCGGGATTTATTGCAAATGTAGATGGAATAAGTGAAATGACTATAAGCATTGCTATTCAAACTCATTTTTGTCAATCATTACTTCAATGTGCGAAACTTACCCAAGCAGAAGATCAAATTAAAACAGCTCTAAGTCAGACTGTTGGTTTTTTAATTTCTTTTCACTTTTTTGGAGATTTAAAAAACTTTTTTGAATTAATTAGTTTATAAGATAAAAACATCAAAAATACAGCAAGAGTAAATCAAATTATTGGAGAAATCAAAAGAGATTGAAAAACCTCTATTGCTTTATTCCAATTTGGAGTTACTGTATTTTCTGATCCTAAAGGTAAAAACATCATTGCTATGGAAACTCATAAAATTGATCCAATAAGTGAATGTGAACTTGAAGCAGGGATTCAAAAATACCAAGTTCAAGCATTCCATATAATTGCAGAAAGCAAAAGAGAAGCAATTAAACACAAACTAAAAACAGTAGGCTGTTCAGCTATTACATCCAAAGGAAGTAAATGTATTATTCACATAGCAACTGCAATTCCTCAAAGTAAAACTCCTAAAAAGTTTAAAATTCAAGAAAGTAGTATTGCATGTTTTGGTTTTAAAGATTTTGTATAAATAACAGGAGCAACAGCATTTGCAGTATCATGAAAACCATTTATAAATTCAAATAAACAGACAAGTCCCAAAGACAAAACCAAAACTATTAGCACTCAAATCTCAATTCAAAACATAAAAAGTAGTAAAAAAATAATATAACAAAAGTTTAGCATAACATTTTCTAATTTACAATTTATATCAAAAATTTTTTTAGAAAATATTGATTAAAAATACTTTATTAGCATTGTTAACAAATAAAAACAATATAATTAAAAAATTTGCACTTAAAAATAAAATATGTTACTATATTTTAAAGAAATTATTTTTTAATTAAAAAACATTATGTTAGATCCATTGAAAGAGGGAGAAAAAGTAGAAACTACAAATTCTCAAGTTTCTAATGAAATAAATTCTCTAGATGATTTATTAGCTCAAACTCCTGTTGTTTGAGATATTTCAAATTCAACAAAAGAAGAGCAAGTTTCAAAAATAGCTCCAGAATGATTTATTGATATTAATACAAATTCTCTTGAAGATTTGATTGAAATAGTTAATAGAGAATCTTATGATTTTTTTATTATAGAACCTAGACAGGATGATGTAAAAATCAGTTTTAGAAAAGATAAAGTAGAAAAAGAAACCAGATATATAAAGTTTCCTGTTTATTCTTGAATAATTTTAAAAGCAAAAAGTGTAACTTGATTGCAAGTTGAAGATACAAAAGCAGAACAAGAATGAATTTGAGAATTAAAAATTGATACAAAAAAATATAGTTTATCTAGTAAAACAGTTCCTTCTAATTTTTGAGAAAAACTATTTTTAAAAGTCTCTGAAATTATTACTGACCCAAATGCTTGAAATGCAAAAAAAATGTCAATTGGAACATTATTAGGGGTAATTTGAGCAATTTGAGTTGTTGCTTTGGTTATTTGATGAGCATTTATTACTTTTGTTGTAATGAATGCAAAAAATTTGGAAGATGTAAAATTCTTTTATTCTCTTTGAATTAGTTTAAATGATATAAATAATTTTATTGCAAAATTAGTTGCTATAATTTTTTCTAGTTTAGTTTTGGTAGAAACAATAGTTTTAGCAATTTATTTATTCAAATTTTTACTTACAAAAAAAAGTTACAAAAGAAAAAGAATTTCTTATTTAATTATTTCTATTTTTTTACTTATTTTTACTTTTTCAACAGCAAGTGCTTGGATGTTAATAACAAAAAAAATTGATTCTCTACCAAATTGGCAAGAACTTTCTTATTGAAATGTCCAAATATTTGACAATTCAAAGTTAACAAGCTGACAATTTGATAAATGAACTTCTTTAATTACAGATACTTCTAATCTTATTTGACCAATTACTCTAAAATATGATTTAACGGTTTGGGCAAATAATGAAATTTCAAAATGATTTACTATAAAAAAATATGTTTGGGATTTTAACTGAGAAAAAATTGAAGAAATAAATCCACATTTAATAAAAGAATTTGTAGAAAAATGAACTTATAATGTTACAGTATTAGCAATATGAACTGATTCTACTTGACAAGCTTTAGAAAAAAAGATTGAAGATATTCAACCTGTTAGCATTTGAAGTGTTATAAAAGTTACTGAAACAATATTAAAAAATTGATGAAAGTCTGTTAAATTTGATGCTTCTGATTTAGAAAAATTGTGACAAATAGAATGGTATATTATAGATAAAACAAAACAGTGAGAAAAAATAAACTTAGCTTTTAGTTGACCAAAATTTATTCCTTCAAAAGTAATTTTTGATGAAACAATGTTTGGTATGTATATTAGAAAAGAATGAAGAGAAGATGAGATTCTTGATAAAATTTTCATAGTAAAAACTTTTTCTGATAATAATATTTCATGAGAAATAATTTATGTTCAAGATCCTATTGACGATTTAAAATATACTTTGAAAGTTAAAAATCCTTCAACAGATTTCTGAAACTGATTTATTGAAAAATTTATTTGGAAACTTGAAGATGAAAATATTTCAAAAAATGCAGAAGTTGATAACTTGGAAGAATCTTCACAAATAAAAACCAGATTTCATACTTATTGAGATAAAGAAGTTTCTGTTGATCTAATCGATTCTTCAGGAAAAACCAAAACAATAAAAGTAACAGTAAAAATTCCTAAAAGACTAAAAACATCTTGAATTCTAAAATTTCATGATGAAGATCAGGAAATAAATAATGTGAGGTATCTAGAAGCAAATAATGAATATTTTATAGATAATTTACCAATTCCAAACGAACTAAAACTTGATGCAAGATTTATAAGGTCTTCAGATCCTATGTATTCTTTAGATGAAATAAATTGGGACTTTTGAGCAGATTGAAGCATTGACAAAACCGGAAAGTTAGTAAATTATACTGTGAATCTTGAATGAAATTATGTAGTTGATGTTATTTATAAATTTCTAAATAGAAGAATTAAATGAGAAATATTAGAAGTAAAAGAAAAAGTTTATATAGAAGCCGTTAAAAAAGATGCAATTATCAAATTAAGATTAGAAAAAGAAGATAGTTATGCTCCAACAATTGTTAGATTTGATGCTTCAAAAAGTGAAGTTAAATGAAAAAATATTGATAAATTTATTTATGATTATGGTGATTGAACTATTGAAGAAAGAGATGCAATAAATCCATGACATAAATATTCTTCTCCGTGAGAATATACAATTAAATTAACAGTAGTAACTGATGATTGAGAAAAGTATGAAACAACAGAAAAGTTAATATTAAAACCAAGACCTCAATTAGCAAAAATAACTGCTAGTATGAAAAAAACTATTGTTTGACAATGAATTGATTTTTCATCAAAAGAATCTAATTGACAAATAACAGCTTATTTTTGGAGCTTTTGAGATGGAGAAGTTTCTAATGATGCAAATCCGACTCATTCATATAAAAATTCTTGAATTTATGATGTAAAATTACAATTAACTTTCAGTAACTGAAATATTTTAGAGGATAATATTTCAATTGAGATTGAGTAAAAAAAATGAAGAAAAGAGTTAGAAAAATTTTTCTAACTCTTTTTAGTTTTCTTTTTTACAAAAAATCCTAAATATATATAATGCACGAACTAAAAAATTTAAAATTTAACTAAACAAAATGTTAGAAAAACCAATTTATGAAGAAGTTGTTGCTAAGTCTTTAGATTTAAAGATTTTTCAAGTAAAAGTAGTTTTGGATTTGATTTGAGAATGAGCAACTGTTCCTTTCATTTCTCGTTATAGAAAAGAAAAAACAGGGAATTTAGATGAAAATGAAATTAGACAAATTATAGAACTTCAAAAAAAAGAAGAAAATATTTATAATGCAAAAAATACTGCAATTAATTGAATTACAGAATTGTGAAAAATGACAGAAGAACTTATGCAAAATATTTTAAAAGCAAGTTCTTTGAAAGAAGTTGAAGAAATTTATAAGCCTTATAAAAGCAAAAAGAAAACAAAAGCAATGATTGCAATTGAAAAAGGTTTCCAAGTTGTTGCTGATAATATCAAAAAAAATATTCTTGAAATTCCAGAAGATTTATTAAAAGATTATTCAAAAGAAGAAATAATAGAATGAAGCCAAGAAATAATTTGAGCAGAAATTTCAGCTAATTCAGAGCTTAGACATTTTTTGATTGATGAATTGAAAAAGTATTGAGTAATTTCTTCAAGTAAAAAATCTGACAAAATGCTTGAAAAGCTGAATGAAAAAGATAAAGAACAAGTTTCTAAGTTTGATATTTATTTTGATTTCAGTTTAAACTTATCAAAGCTAAAACCTTATCAAATTTTAGCTTTAAATAGATGAGAAAATTTATGAATTCTTAATGTAAAAATAGAAAAAGATGAAATGATTTTTGAAAAAACTTTTAAAAAATATTTGTATAACTTACAAAATCCCCCTATCAAAAATATTATTTCAGAACTTTCTACTTCTTTCAAAATTGGTTATGAAGCACTTTTTTCTTCAGTTGAAAACGAGTTAAGAAGTGATTTAAATGAGCTTTGAGAAGATGATTCTATAAAAGTTTTTCAAACAAATTTAAAAAGTTTACTTATGACAAAACCAGAATATTGAAAAAATATTTTGGCTATAGATCCTTGATTTAGAGTTTGATGCAAAATTTGTGTTTTGGATAAATTGTGAAATCCAGTTTTGTTTGATAAAATTTTTATTTTGTGAAATGATTTAGAAAAAATACAAAATAAAGTTTCAGAAATTATTAAAAAGTTTCAAATAGAAGTTATTGCAATTTGAAATTGAACTGCTAGTAATGAAACGGTAGAATTTTTAAAGTCTATTTTAAATTCTCCTCTCCTTTGAGAAGAGGGGCTAGGATTGAGGTTACAAGATAATATTTATATAGTTAATGAGTCTTGAGCTTCTGTTTATAGTGTTAGCAAAATTGCTGAAGAGGAATTCAAAGATTTGGATAGTTTGGATAGATGAACAATTTCTATTTGAAGAAGATTTATAGATCCACTTTCTGAGCTTGTAAAAGTTCCTGTTTCTAGCATCTGAGTTTGAATGTATCAACACGATATTTCAGAAAAAAAACTTGAAGAAAAACTTTGATTTGTAGTTGAAGATTGTGTAAATGAGGTTTGAATCAATGTAAATTCAGCTTCAATTTATTTACTTAATCATATTTCTTGAATTGATAAAAGACAAGCAAAAAAGATTTTTCAAAATAGGCCTTATTCATCAAGAGAAGCTTTGAAAAAAGTTTTGTGAGATAAAGCTTATGAACAAGCAATTTGATTTCTAAGAGTTCCAGAAAGTAAAGAAATTCTTGATAATACAGATATTCATCCAGAACAATATGAATTAGCAAGATATATAAAGGAGAAATTCTCTACAATCCCCTTTAATAAATGAGATGAGCATAAAATCATTAAATGAGGAATTCAAATTACTCCAGAAATGAAAAAACTTTATCCAGATGTAACAGAGGAAACAGTAAAATTTATAATAAATTCTTTGGAAAATGCAGGAAAAGAAAAGAGAATAAATTCTACTCATACAAAAGCTAAAAAGTGATTAAAAATAGAAGAATTAAAAGTTTGAGATATTCTTGAATGAATTGTTAGAAATGTTGTTGCTTTTGGAGCTTTTGTTGATGTTTGATTAAAAAATGATTGACTTGTTCATATTTCAGAATTAGCAGATGTTTTTGTAAAAAATCCTATGGATTTTGTGAAAGTTTGAGATAAAGTTAAGACAAAAATTCTTAATATAGATATAGAAAAAGAAAAATTGCAATTAAGTATGAAGAAATAATTTTTAATAAAAAACTGACTATTTTATTAGGTAGTCAGTTTTTTTAACTGAAAACGGTTTCTTCAAACTCTCTCTATTACACTTCTATCTTGTAGATTCATATAAATTGTAGTTTTTTTGACTTCTCTTACTTTCATTACTGATTTTGCTATTTCTTCTCCAGTCATTGGTGTTTTAGATTTTTTTAAAACTCATACAATAACATCTTTAACACTTCAAGGTTTAAATCACCATTCTTTCAGTGCGTAAATTCCTCTTCATATTAAAACAAAAGCTGGATTTTTAATTAATTCATTGTGAACTGTATTTATTTTTACAGTTTCTCAAAGATAAAAAGAAATTTTATTTGAAACATCAATGAAATGCATAGGAACTCACTCTTTTTTGAATATAAACATTACTTTTTCTTTGAATGTTTTTGGATTTAAAATTTTCCAAGCAGATAATCATATGTAGTTTTCTTCTCATTTTACAATATCTAGATTTATATCTAGTATTGAATCTATCAAACTAGTTTTTAATTTAACTTTTCATTCAAATTTATTTCTAATTACTTCATAAAGTTCCATTCTTTCCATAATGTCTTTCTTTCTTTTAAGAACTTTTACGGCTTCTTTATGAATAGAATCAATTAAATGGGATGGAAATGAATTAAAATAAAAATATATTTTACATCATTGAGTTTGTTTTGATTTTAATATTTCACTTCCAGATTGTATTAAAACATCTAACATTCAAGTATTTACATCCGTTTGTAAATTTAATTCTTTTATTATAACAGAAATTAATTTTTCTCTAATTAATATTCATCAATGTATTTTTAATAAATTTATTGCTTTATTCTGTATTAAATTAAATAATTCAGATTTCGGATTTTTTTTAAGTTTTTTTATTCAGCTAGTTTCAAGTTGTCTTACTCTTTCTCTCGTAACTGGGGGATTGAATCATAATCAAATTTCTTGAAGACTTTCTATTTTTCAGAACATTCAAATTCTTTTTTGTATAATTATTTGTTCTTTTTCAGATAATGGTGAAATAGTCTTTCAAAAGAGGTCGACTATTATTTTATTTTCTATTGTAGAAGCTATCATTTTTTATTTTCTTATATTAATAAAATAATCCAAAAAAGAATTTAATTTTCATCATAATATATAGCTTGTTTGACAAATGTCAAATTTATGCTCTAATTTTGTCAAATAAAAATAGAAATGTCGTAAAAGTAATCAAAAATATTATTAGTAATAGTTAAAATATTAGAAAGTTGGGGGTACGGAAACTTTGTAATATTTTAACTTTCAAAGACTTTTAAAATCTACTAATTCGGACAAACTAAAAACAGATAGAATTTTTTCTATCTGTTTTTAGTTTATTAAATAATCATCATTTACAACTTTATGCACAAAATGTTTTGACTTATTACCTTTTTATAACTATGTTATTTTTCTTCTAAATATTTTATAACTCAGATGTGAGAAAATCTATTCAAGCTCATCATCCAAGTTACTAGAGATTATTTTTTTACATAAATAAATATTATTTTTTATGATTAGTTCAACATTTATTACAAAACTTAAATACTTTTGGTATTAAGTTTTTACAATTACTACATTCATAATATTGGTCTTCTCAGCATACCTGGCAATATCTGCTTTCTGGAAGTAATTTTACATTACATTCAATACATAGTCATTTATCAAATCTTTCTATTTGTACTTTTTTCTTATTTTGCTCAATTCTTAGTTTTTCTTGTTCTTCTTTAATTTTTTGAATTTTATCAATTCATTTTTGAGATAAATAAATTACAAAACTAAATACTCAAACTCAAATAATTACTAAAATATAATTCCATAAAAATCATAAAGATAAACTTTTAAGTAGCGCTATAAATGAAGCTAGAAATTTTTTAGGTAGTATAAAATAAACTACTTTTAAAAATAAAATAAATACAAATATTCAAGTTATAAATGTTAGATTTGAAAATAAAATAGTAAAAATTTTATTTTGTCTTCTTAAAAATAATTTATAGAAAAATAATGATATTAAAAATAAAGGTAGAAGTAATAATGCTTGGAAACCAGTTATTTTAACAGGGTACCAAAATATTTCTTTATCATAATTTTTTAAAAAACTTTCTTTGTTTTTAGTTATATAATCATTTAAATCTTTTAAATCATGGTTATTTGATAAAAAATTATTTTTTAGTGTTTGTTGTTTTTTAGTCGTTATATTTATTTGTTTTTTTATATTATTATAATCTTTTCTAGCATTTTCTTTATTTATATCAGAAAGCCTTGAATTTTCATCAACTATTCATGCTTTTGATTCTTCTAAGAAATCCCTGTATTGCATTTCATAACGATATTTTTGATTTTCAAGACTTGATAGATTATTTTGATAATTATTATACTCAGATTTATAATTTATATAATCATTAGATTTTTGAATATTTGTAATTTTTTCATAAACTGTTTTACATATATCTCAGTCATAATTAGCTTTTTTCACATCTCAATTTAAGTCAATTTTTACAAATTCATCATTTGGGTAATAATAACTTATTTGTCATAATAAACTTTCATCATTATCATAAAAGTAGTTTACACAACTATATTTTTCATATGGTGAAACTACAAAATCTTTTTGATAATTATATCAAGATAGTATGTTATAAAATAAAAATATATCAAAAGCAATAACTAAAATAATAGAAAGATTATTTAGTGGTTTCTCATAAATAGTCGTGTTTTTACCAAACATATTTGATAAAAATATTTTTATATAATTTAACATAAGAAAAAAATTAAAAAATAATAATTATATATTAGAGTATTTTTATAAAAATTAAGAGCTGTAGTTTTAAAAAAGTGTATAATGTAATAGATTTAGAAGTTAATTTTATTAAACTCATTTTTAGATAATTATTTAGAGCAATTTTATGAGTTTTTAAGTCCAAGTTTTGAATCTAACAAAACTGGTCGGATTTGAAACGGGACGATAGATATTTTTTATTCTTACGACATTTCTATTTTTATTTGACGTTTATGCTCTAATTTTTTTTTTAGATTAAGTTATCAGTGAATAAAATTCAGTCTAAATGGTCTATTTCATGTTGCACAATTCTGGCTCTTAGTCAAGATAATTTCAAAATATTTTCTTTTCATTTTTCATCTATATATTTTAGTTTAATTTCATTCCATCTTGCAACTTTTCACTTTTCTCAAGGAACAGAAAGACATCATTCTGTGTCTATATTTTTTTCATTAGAATGTTCTAAAATTTCAGGATTCATCATTAGAATTGTCGGATAAGTTTCATCTTCCCAATCTTTCAGTAAACTTACAACTATCAATCTTTTATTGTAACCAATTTGAGGAGCAGCTAATCCAACTCAACCATTTTTTGGATTTTTTATATACTTTATCATTTCCTTTCCTATTTTTTTATATTTTGGAAATTTCTCTGCTTTTATTGGAGTACTTACTGTTCTTAGAACTTCGTTTTGTTTACCAGTTTCAATTCTTATCATTTTTGTTAAATTAATTTTAAAAATTATAGAAATATTTGTGTAATTATTTTTTTAATATTTTATTTACAAACATTTGCTGAACTATAATAAACAAAGTTGAAATTCCCCAATAAAGACCAACTCAAGCAAAAAATGTATAAGTAAAAATAGCAACCATTACAGGCATTCAATAAAGCATAAACTTATTTATCATATCTGGGTCTGGCATAAAGCTAGAATAATCATTTTCTCACTTTTTCTTTTCTAAAACAAGTCCAGAGCTAGGAGTTGTAGGATTATAAGAAAGTGATAATTTAATTTGAATATACTGTAATAGTCATACAACTAATGCTAAAACTAATCATTGAATTCATCAAATTCAAAATAAATCAAATCCGTAAAAATTATGAATAATATCAGAAATTTTGAAATCTCCTAGAAAAGAATACAAGTAATATGTTGTCGATAAATCTGTGATATTTGCAATTACATGATACAAAACAAGAAGAATTGGCATTTGTATAAGCAAAAATCCACAAGCTCACATAGGATTTACTTTTTCTTTTTTGTAAAGAGCCATAAGTTCCATTCACAAAGCTTGTTGGTTTCATTTATGTTTTTCTTGAAGTTCTTTTATTTTAGGTTGAATATTTTGTAATTTTTTTTGACTAATCATCATTTTGTGCTGAGGCCAAAGTAAAACTATTCTAACAATTATTGTGATAATTATAATTGCCCAACCTAGAGAATTCCCAGTAATTTTTATTAAAAAATCCATCAAATTCAAAATAGGAGCATAGAGAAAATAAGTAAATATTTTTGAAATAGTTCATTTATTTTCTATTTCAAAAGTAGAAATTACTCAATCTTTGTATTTTATTTCAAAATTATATGTTCAAGTTTGTTCAAAAAGTGAATAATATTTTGAATAATCAACAGTGATTTTTTCATTACTTTTTATAACTAAATCTTTACAAAATTCTTTTGGTATAGATAAAAACTCTCAACTATATTTTAATTTAATATCATTACAACTATTTAGTTTGATATTATTCGCAGAATTATTTTCTATATCTAATTTAACAGAAGCAGGAATAGTATATGATTTTGATTGACTAATAAAGTTTACCCCAGTGTTTGTTTGTTTTTTATCTTCTCAAAAGAAAAGATTCATAACAAGAAAAGTAAGCAAAAATATTATCAAAATATCTAAAAATCTAGTCTTCATAAAATTTATTTTTTAAAATCTAAAACTTTTTTTATCAAAAAATTGATATCATTATCAAAATTATTTATAACTGTTAAATCTTTTTTATCAAGTTTTGTTTTCTTTTTAACAACAAAAACCATATCATAACCAGAATTTGAAGAAATATTTTTTATCAAATCATAAAATCTTCTTCTAAAAAAAACTCTAGTCACATTATTATTAACAGAATCTGAAGAAATAACTATTCAAAATTTATTGTTATTTGAATAATTTTTCATATAATTAATAACTATTCAATATGAAAAAAAAGGCTCTCACTTAAGTAAAACCTTTTTTACTTCCAACTCTTTTAATCTAAAAATCTTTTTTAGCATAGAAAAGTTTTTTACAAAATTATAATATGGAAATTACTTTCTTTTAATATAATTTCATTTTCCATCAAAAGGAGTTTTTCTAGCAGTTCCTCCAGCAATTATATGAAGTCTGCATTTTCCATTAACTTCTTGAAATCTTTTTGGATATGAAACTGTCAATTCGTGCCTTCCTTTTCTTCTTCTATCTTTTAAAACATTTCTACCATTAGCAGTAGAACTTCTTTTTAAGAATCAGTGAATTCTTAATCTTTTTCTTTTTTTTAATTTTCCTAACATTTGTCTAATGTTTACTTAATAAATTTTTTTGCCCCAGCATCTTATTGCAAAAAGTCAAAAAGTCAAAAAAATGTTTAAAAAGTTTTTTTGCAAAACTTTTTAATTTTATTTTTTAAATAAAAAAATGATTTTTAGAGAAAATCATTTGTGTTAAATGTAGTTTTATGGTGTCAGTAAGTGGATTTGAACCACCGACCTCAGGGATATGAATCCTGCGCTCTAACCACCTGAGCTACACTGACTTCTCTTTATTTTTTTGGTTGCGGAGGTTCGAATCGAACGAACGACCTTCGGGTTATGAGCCCGACGAGATACCACTTCTCTACTCCGCGATACAAAAATAACTTAGAAGCTTTAGAATTTAGATTTACATTTTTTAGAATCAAACTCTAATTTCTAAGTCATTTAATTTTTTATTTGGTATGGCTACGGAGAATCGAACTCCGGTTACCGGGATGAAAACCCGATGTCCTAACCCCTAGACGATAGCCACATATCAAAATTGCTCGTGTATTATATAGATAATTCAAAATAGTCAAATTTTTTTTCATATATTTGTAGAAATAAAAAAATAACTTGATATTTTTACAATATT
>JBBILU010000019.1:0-22622 GCA_037444775.1 Candidatus Altimarinota bacterium | reverse complement strand
TTGAAACATCATAAGCTCCAGCATATTTTTCCAAAAGTTCTATTTTTATCTCTCAATTTTCTATTTCACTTTCCCAGTCTTCTTTAACTATCACTAAAGGAGACTTTTTTCAAAAGATATTTCTCTTACAGAATGAGTTCATTCAATTACTGCTAAAGTTATTGACTCATACTGAAATACTTCTTCTGCATCAACAGCTTTATCTATAACTGTTGACATAACTGCACCAATTTTTGTGAGTTCTATTACAAAAGATACTACTCATATTGAAGTAAATTTTAGTGAACCTTTAGATAATGCAAGTAAGGTGGATTTTTGAGTTGGTTCAAATTCTTCTAATTATAATCTTAATACTTGATGAACTGGTTTTACAACAAATAAAATTTTATTTGCACTTCTTAATCCTATTTGAACAGCAGAAACTCCGATAATTTATTATAATAGTTCTTGGACTGCAGGATGATTGAATGACTGGGCTGGAAATATGATGGTAACAGCTCAAATTACTCCAACTGATTGAATAAAACCAGTATTAACAACTGTAACTCCAGTTTCTACACTCACTAATGATACAACTCCAGATTATACTTTTTATTCAAGTGAAACTTGAACTATAAATTTTTCTTGAAATTGTTCAAGTTCTAGTACGGGGGCAGTTTCTTGAAGTGGAAATACTATAACATTTAATGATTTGAGTTCAGGAGTTCATAATAATTGTAGTATCACAGTAACAGATTTTGCAAATAATGTTTCAACTAGTTTAAGTATTCCTAGTTTTATTATTGATGCAACTTCTCCAACAGTTGTTTTGTCAACAAGTGAAAGTTCTCCAACTAAAAATATTCCTTTTTCAGTAACAGCTACTTTTAGTGAAGCAGTAACTGGATTTGATGTATGAGATATAACAGTTTGAAATGGAACTGCTTCAAATTTACAAATTTGAACTTGAAGTATAACAGCAAGTTGAAGTGTAAATACAAATATTGCTTGAACTTATAATTTGACTTATAACTATACAGATTCTTCTGGAAATAAAGCAGAACAAATTATTAGAACAGTTATTATTCAGCCTTATATAAGCTATTCTTCTGATGATTGATGATGAAGTCGTGGCTCTTATTCTAATTTTAAATGAAACTTATCAACTGTTTCAAGACCTTTTGTTTCTTCAAATACAAAAGATAAATCAGAAAAAACAGATTCTAAAAATATTGAAACTATAAAAGATGTAAATATTGAATTAAAACCATCTTTCAAAGATATAGATAATAGCTTTGCAAAAGATTATATCGCAAAATTACAATCTTTAAACATAATAAGTTGGAAAGATGAAAAGTGAGAAAAATTTGATCCAAAATGAGTTGTAACTAGATCAGAATTTTTGAGGATGGTATTAAAATCTGTTAATAAAGATTATTCAAATGTAAATATTTCTAATCTAAAGTTTACTGATATTTCTAAAGGTTCTTGGCAAGAAAAAGTTGTTTCAAAAGCTTTGTCTGAATGAATAATAAATTGAAATAAAGAAAAATTTGAACCAAATAAAGCTATTTCTAGAATAGAAGCTTTGAAAATAATTATTCTAGCTTCAAGACTTGAAATAAAAAAATTAGATACAAAATTTGCTGATGTTAATGTAGATTGGATGAGAAAGTATGTAGAAACAGCAAAAGAAAATGGAATTATTAATTGACAATTAATAGATTGAAAATTACTTTTTAGACCAAATGATTCTATTTCGAGAGAAGAAGTTGTAAAAGTTTTATCAAAAATTATAAAATAATTTTTTGCAAAAAAAATGAAAAAATGTTAAAATGTTTTTTGTAAAAGTTTTATAATTTAATTAATTTTCAGAAATGGATATAAAGGAGAATCAGAGTACTTTTGTGAGTGTATCTTTATGACTTGATGATGTTAGAAAAAGAAATCTTTATTTAACTGTTTTTTTGCTTAGTTTTATAACTATGCTTTTTCACTTTACAACAGTTTTCTTTTTTACTTTGAGTCTTTGATCTGTTGCTTTAGTTTGAGTTTTTTTGGGACTTTGAAATTTATTTTCATTTTTGCTTGATGTTCCGATTTGAATATTACAATATTATATGAAGTCAAAAACTTTGTTAATGCTTTGAGTTTTTGCTCAAATAATTGCAATGTTAATTTTTGGTAATTTTATCTTTGAGGTAACTGGATTTATTGCGGAATTATGACCAAATGATAATTGAATAATTTGAAAAACTTTAAATTTCTTTTTAACAGATGCTTTGAACTTAATATTAATGCTTTTTGCTTCTATATGTTATTGATTTAGTAAAGAAATAAATGATATTACAACTATTTCTTATGTGATGAATAATGCTAGTCCAAATCAATACAAAGAAATTATTGCAAAAAATAATTTACTTGCTGGTGTTTGATCTTTATTTTGACTAATAATATCTTGATTGATTTTGTCTTTTAAACCTGAATTTGTGGTTATTTATATATTATTTATAATAGTTGCTATTTTTGTTTTAGCATATAAATTTTTTGATAATAAAGATAAAACTATTAATTTAAAAGATGTTTCAAAGTTCAAAGTTTATTTAAATAAAGATTGATTATGAAAAGTTAAAGAAAATGCTTTTAATGTTGTTTCAAATATAGAACTAAAAAATGTTTTAGCAGGAACAAAATATATTTTTTTGAAACCTATGGAATTAAGAAAAAATATGATTTCTCCATCAGAATTAGTACAAAAAACAAGAGAAAGTTTTATTGACATTTATGAAACTTTGAAATATGCTAAAAATTCGAGTTTGATAATTTATTGGTCCTTTTCTATGGTTTTGATTTTTGGTTTTTGGGATACATTTGCATCAACTTTTTTGATAGATTTTTTAAATGATTTAAAACCTTGATTTTCATATATTTTACTTTGATTAATAGCAATTCCTGCTTTTTGATTACAAGGATTTTTTAGTAAATTAGCTGATAAAATTTGAATTTATTTTATTGCAAATATTTGATTATTGATTTCTTGAATTTCTCTTATTTTTATGTGAATTTTTGCTTCTTCAAATAATGTAATATTACTTATGATTTTAGCTTTATTTAATAGTATTTGATATGCTATAAGTATGAGTTTATCTGTTGCTGTTTTTTTAGAATCTTATAATAAAATTTCTGCAGAAAAAAAGAAGTTAAAAGAAATTGATTCCAATGCTTCAGCTGCTCCTATGAAAATTTTACAAAATATGGCAAATGTTTTTTGACTTTTATTTTGATCTATAATTCTTTGAATTTCTGGTTATGCTGGATTTTTTATAGTTTTTGGTTTTGTTATAATTTGATTTCTAGTGTGGTCTTTAAAAAACAAAGAAAAAGTAAAATAATATTTTCTTAAAAAATCAGTTTATTTTTATTGCTTTTAGTGCAATTTTGTTTATTATCAAGAGAGATTTTAAAAAATTATTTTTTGTATAAAATTTCTTATTTATGTTTAGCAAAAAAACAAATTTAATAAACAAATATTTCAAACTTTTTGATAATTATCCAAGACATTATTTCGTTTTTGGATTTTTTGTGTTTTGGTTTATAATAACACTTTCTTCACTTTTTTCTTATACAATTAAAGATCATGATTTTTATAAAAAATTAGCAGATAAACAACAAATCGGTGAAATAAAAGTTCCAGTTAATAGATGAGCAATATATTCTTCAACTTGAAGTTGAACTATTTATGCAACAAGTGTTAATTTGAATGATTTGGCAATAGATCCAACAATGTCTTGAGACAAGGTAAAATTATCCATTTTTCTTAGAGATATTGTTTTTATTGAAGCTTGTGTTGGTAAACTAGAACAAGAATGTAAAGATAATATTTTGAAGTTTTTGAAAAAAATTGATATAGAAGATTTTCAATTTGAAGAAAAATATATAAAAGATTTGATTTTGTCTGATTTAACAAAAAAACTTAGTCAAAAAAAAGTTACAAGTGTTTTACTAACTGATTTTTGAGATAAAGCGAAATTATCACAAATTTCTCAAATGCAGATTCCTTGAATTTATGTAACAGATATTGCAGTTTATGCAAATCCAGAAGAAATCACAGATCCCAAAGATGTGGCAAAGAAAATTTCGCAACTAATCTGATTTAATGAAGAAGATACAGAATATATTTTGAGAAAAAGGGAATTAAAATATTTACGTATTTGGTCAAAATTATCAATAGATTCATCTTCTTATGTTCAAAATTATATAAAAGAAGAAAGAGATGCGATTCATAAATGAGTTTTGGATAGTTCCAAAGCAATTTCAAAATTTATAATTCTTACACCAAATTCACATAGATATTATCCAGAATGAAGAATAGCTTCTCAGGTTCTTGGTTTTGTTGATAATAACTCGGTTTGACATTATTGAATTGAAGGTTTTTTTAATGATATTTTGAAATGACAAGATGGGCAAATGGTTTCAAGAAAAGATGTAATGTGAAGAACCATAGAACCAATAAATCTTTGAAATAATTCTGAATTAGATTGAGAATGAGCAATGATTTATTCAACAATTGATAGGAATGTTCAAAGAAATGTAGAGAAAATTCTTGAGGAATGAGTAAAATCTTCTAAATCAAATAAATGAAGTGTAATTGTTATGGATCCAAATACTGGAAGAATTATTGCAATGGCAACTTATCCAAATTATGACCCGAATAATCCTTGAGATGTTTATGAATTAAAAAAAGTTAATTATAGAGAATATCCAAACCCTGCTAATGATTTGCTTTGAAAATCTGTTTTTGTAGAAGATTCTATTAAATGAAAAGAATTTATTTTTGATAATAAAAAAATTCTTTTAAGACCAGCAGAAAGGGAAGAGTTAGGAATTTATGCTTTAACAAAATATATTTTCAAAAATGAATTTTGACCAGAAGTTTATAATAGTTCATCAATAACAGATATTTATGAACCAGGGTCTATTATGAAGACAGTTACTGTTGCAGCTTGAATTGATTCTTGAGAAATAGAACCTTATGAATTTTATCAAGATAGATGAGAATTAAAAGTTTGAGATTACACTATTAAAAATGTTTCAAGAGCTTGTCTTTGAACTAATACTTTTGCTCATGCTTTGAACTTTTCTTGTAATGTTTGAATGTGAAGAATTGCAGATAGAATGTGAAAAGCTCTGTTTTATAATTATTTAGTAGATTTTTGATTTGGTTCAAAAACAGATATTTCATTACAATGAGAAATTTCTGTTCCTTTGGATAGTTATGAAAAATGGCCAAGGTCAAAACTTTATACATCTTCTTATTGACTTTGAATTTCAGTAACTCAATTGCAAATGACATCAGCTTATGCAACTTTGGTGAATTGAGGTTTAGTTTTGAGACCATATATTATTGATAGAATAGAATTTTCTGATTGAAAAGTTATAAAATATCAAAAAGAAATAATTCGTAGAGCCATAAAAGAGTCGACTTCAGAAACAATCAGGAAATTACTTGTTGATTCTATAGAAAATTGAGTAGCAAAAACTTGAAAGGTTGAATGATATTTAGTTTGATGAAAAACTTGAACAAGTCAAATAGCTTATAAATGATGATATGAAAATTGAATTTGAGCAACAAACTGATCTTTTGCTTGATTTTGACCAGCTGAAGATCCAAAATTTGTTGTAAATGTTTGGTTTAGTAGACCAAGAACAAGTGTTTATGGTTGAGAAACAAGTGCTTATACTTTTGCAAATATTTCTAAATATTTGCTTGAGTATTATGAAATTCCAAAAAAATGAGTTAAATAAAATTTAAAATCTTTTGAAAAGAAGAAAAAAATAAATAAAATTTATTGTAAATTATTTTTTAATAAAAAAGTTATTATGGTAGAATTTGAAAAAGTAATATGACTTGAAGTTCATGTTAGAATAAAATCTGAAACAAAAATGTTTTGTTCTTGTAAAAATGCTGTAGAATTAGCTTCTGAAGCTAATCAAAATGTTTGTCCTATTTGTATGTGATTTCCTTGAATGTTACCTAGTTTAAACAGACAAGTTGTAAAACTTTGAATTATTTGATGAATGATGATGAATTGTAAAATTAATAAAACTTCTAGATTTGATAGAAAAAGTTATTTTTATCCAGATTTACCAAACAGTTTTCAAACTACTCAACTATATGAACCAATTGTTTGAGAATGAAGTGTAAAAGTTATTGTTAATGATGAAATTAGAGAATTTGCTATTCATCATATGCATCTTGAAAATGATGCTTGAAAATTAACTCATGTAGGTTGAAAAACTCTTTGTGATTATAACAGAGCAGGTTCTCCTTTGATGGAAATTGTTACTGCTCCAGTTTTTAGAGAAGCTGATGAAGCTGTTGAATTTTTGAGAGAACTACAAAAAATATTTAGGGCAAGTGGTGTAAGTGATGCTGATATGGAAAAAGGGCAAATGAGATGTGATGTGAATCTTTCTCTTAGACCAAAATGACAAAAAGAATTTTGAATTAGAACAGAGCATAAAAATATAAATTCTTTTTCTGCAGTTTGAAGACTTATAGATTTTGAAGCAAGAAGACAAGCAAAAATTCTTAGAGCAGGTTGAACAATAGAACAAGAAACAAGAGGTTGGGATGACATAAGTTGAACTTCAACAGTTCAAAGATCTAAAGAAAATGCAATGGATTATAGATATTTTCCAGAACCAGATTTAATGCCTTTAGTTTTAGATGAAGAATTTTTAGAAGAATGTAGAAAATGTGTAGTTGAATTACCAGTTGAAAAAAGAATAAAATATTTGAATGAATATGGTTTAAAATCGGATGATGCAAGACTTTTAACAACAAGTAAAGATTTGACAGATTATTTTGATGAATTAGTTTCTTTAACAAATGATCCAAAAAAATCTTGTAGTTTTATTACAACAATTTTAATAGCTTTAGTAAAAGAAACTTGAGAAAGTATGAAAATGTCAGATTTAAAATTTGATATTTGAGAATTAGCAAAAGTTATTAATTTAGTAAATAAAGATGAACTTTCCTCAACTAATTCTAAACAAGTTGTAGAAGAATTATTCAAAAACTGATGAGAAGCTGATATTATTATTGATGAAAATTGATTAAGACAAAAAAATGACACTGAAGCTCTTGAAAAAATTGTTGATGAAGTTATTAATTCTAGTCAAAAACAAGTTGAAGATTATAAAAGCTGAAATCAAAATATATTTGGATTTTTTGTTTGACAATGTATGAAAAAAAGTGCTTGAGCTTGAAATCCAAAAATTTTTAACGAGTTACTAAAAAATAAATTAGGATAAAAAAATATGTAGCTGATTGCTACATATTTTTTTATTTAAAAAAGAGATGTCTCAAATAAAAAATTTAATTTAAAATTAAGAGATGGGGGTGTTTTTTTAATACTAAAAGAAGGCATTTATGAATTAAATACCTTACTTCAATGCAAACTTTAAGTTTTATTAATCTATTTTCATAACTTCTATTCAAATAATCCTATCTCAAAGCCTGAATTTAATTCTTTCTACAAGCCTATCAATAAGAAAATAATCATAATCTTCTATTTCTAAAACTGCTTCTATTTCTCTTTCTTTAAAAAGACTATTACTTTGATGAATTTCATCTACATTAATGTTCATTTCAAAAATTGCATGAGTAATATCTTTCAAAACTCAAACTGTATTTTTTACAATAAATTTAATATATGCTTTAATGATAAATTTTTCTGTTCATTTAACAAAAGCTGGTAATAATCTTTCCCTATTAACTTCTTTCAAGACTTTGCAGTCTCTATTATGAATTGTAATCTCTCATTTTGCATTTATATGAGCAACTATATGTTCTGGAAATTTTCTTCTAGAACAAAAACATAATTTATAAGCAAGTCCTGATTCTCATCAAATAATAAGATCTTTTTTCTCTTTATCTCTAGATTCTTCAGTATTTTCAAAATCTTTTTTTAATCATTTATGTTCAATGTTAGATTTTTTATCTTTAAAAACTCTTTTTAAAAGTGCTGAAGGAGTTAAAGAAAAATTTCCAACTTGTTCAACTAGAGACCATCTTTCATCTACAGAATAATGTTTTCAATCTATTATTTTAAAAATTGATAATTCTTTATCGCAAATTGGATAACCAGATTTTTCTAAATATTTATTTATAATATCTCTTCATCTTTCTTTATGTAATGATTCATCTTCTTTTTTTAAAAAAGCCCTAATTCTGTCTTTTGCTTTGGATGTTTTTACAAAACTTAACCGAAAAGGGTTAGGTTTTCTTGTTTTATCTGTTACAATTTCTATTACATCTCAATTTTTTAATTCTTTATCAAGAGGATAAACTTTTGAATTAACTTTTGCAACAGCAATATGATTTCATAAATCAGAATGAATATAATATGCAAAATCAATCGGAGTTGATGAAGCTGGTAAATTTATAATTTTTCATTTTGGAGTAAAAACAAAAATTCTATCTTTAAAAATATCTATTTTCAAAGAAGTCATAAAATCGTTATTTTCAAGATTTTCTGTTAATTCTTTTAAATCTTTAACCCAATCAATATCATGAGCAATAACACTTCATTTTTCTTTATATTCAAAATGTGCTGCAACTCAAATTTCAGCATATTCAAGCATTTCAAAAGTTTTTATTTGAATTTCTGATGGTTGTTCTGTATCTTTTTTTAAAAGTCCAATAACAGTTGTATGTAAACTTTTATATCAATTTGGTTTTGGTAATGCTATATAATCTTTGAATCTATTTGGTAGGGGAGTCCATTTTGAATGAATTATTCAAAGAACTTTATAACAAGTTTCTATATCTGATACCATAATTCTAATTCAAAAAATATCAAAAAGAAGTTTTGCATTTTCAATTCATTTTCTTTGCATTTTTTTGTAAATAGAATAAACAGATTTTACTCTGTAATCTATTTTATATTTCGTTATTCAGTAACTTTCTAAAAGTTCTTTTATTTCGTTTTCTGCATTTCTAAGAAAAAAGTATACATTATGTTTTATTTCTTTTAATTCAGTATTAACTTCTTTATAAGCTTTGGGATCTAATATTTTGAAACATTCTTCTTCAAGTCAATTTTTTATAGCAAAAAGTCAAAGTCTATCAGCTATTGGAGCATAAATATTTAAAGTTTCTAAAGCAATCCTTTCTCTTTTTGCTTTCTGAGGATGAAACTTCAAGGTTTGCATATTATGAAGTCTATCAGATAATTTTATAAAAACTACTCTCAAATCTTCTGCCATAGCAACAAACATTTTTCTAAGACTTCAAATATTTCTATCTTCTCAAGCATATCTTACTTTAGAAAGTTTTTCCATTCAAGAACATAAAAAAGCAACTTCTTTTCAAAAAGAAGCTTCAATATCTTTCAGAGTTTTTGGAGTATCTTCAACAACATCGTGAAGCAAACAAGCTTGAATTGTAAAAATGTCAGGATGTAAGCTTAACAAGATATTTGTAGCTTCGACTGGATGAATTATATAAGGATCTCAAGATAATCTTACTTGTCATTCATGAGCATCACGAGCATATTCATAAGCTTTAAAAATTTCTTTAAAAATAAAATCAGCATCAAAAATAAGTAAATATTCACTTACTTTCGATGAAATTTTTTTTACTTTATTTTCTAATTTTGAATAATCAAAATTTTGTTTTTCTAAATTTACCTGCATTTTCCTAAATATTAATAAATATCTAATACAATATAGTCTTTTTTATAAAAAAAATCAAGGTTTTTAGTTTGAAAATAGCTAAAAAATGTTTTATAACTTTTAAAAGCTTTTCTGTATTTCCGTTTCTATTTGGTAAATAATAAAGTTTTCTTCTTTGAAAATTTCTCAGAGCTTATTATTAATAATATCTATAAAATCTGTTCCAGTTTTTATATTTGAATCTATATTTGGTAAAATAACTGCTAATTTCTCGTAATTTTTTTTTATAGTTATTATTCAAAATTTAACTGGATCAATTTTTTCTACTAAACTTTTTTCTTTTTCTGTTTTTTGTAAAAGATTTCTTGAAGAGATTAAATCAACTCTTATCCCAATATTTTTATATTCATCATTTGTTAAAGTTTTGAATCTAGAATCTTTTGAGATTGCTTCTATAGTATTTTCAATTAATTCCAAAGCTAGATTTGCTTTAATTTCTTTTATATTTCAAGCACTTCATCTAATTTCTCAATTTAAAAATATTGTTACAAAAATACATCATTGTTTTTGTAACAAATAATTTTGTTCTGCTGTAATTTGAATTTCATTTAATTCGGGTTTTCTTAAATTTTTCAAAAAAAACTCTATAGTTTGATTTACTATGTTTAGCATAAATTAAAGGTTAGTTAGTAAAAATTATATCAAGTTTTTTTCTTCTCTTTCTTTTGCAATTTCTTTTTCCTCCATTTCTAATCTATAAAAAATATCTCAAATTGGATCTAGATTTGTCCAATTATTATATTTCAAATAAATAAATTCAAAAAGTTGTTTAAAAAATGTTGTAGAAAAATTTATAATTGGAAGTAAAACAACAAGAGAAATAAGTTTAGCATATCAGTTAGATAAAGATGAAAAAATCAAAATAACAAAAATACTAGAAAAAAATAATCAAATAAAACTTCAATAAATTCAAATTAAAATTCTTTTGTAATTATTCATTATTTCCAAAATTATACTAACTCAAAAAGTCAAAATCAAAGTATGGAACAGAAAAATATACATTATGTTTTGATAAGATTTTAGTCATAAATATATGTAAACTGGAGTGAAAAATATATAAACTAAAAGTGAAAAAAAAGATATTTGTCAAAAAATTATTAAGTTTTTTTTGTATCTATCTGGGGAAATTAAATTAAGTAAAAAGTAAGTTAAAAACATTGAAATAGAAGTTCAAACAAATGTTAAAAGTGATAAAATCATAGGAAACATAGTTTGAGTTTTTCAAATTCAAACAGAAGTTCAAAAAGAAGTTTTGATATCAATTACATTTCAAAATAAAAAAGTTATAATAATGATTATTATACTTCAAACCATTCAAGCAATTAAAGCTCATAATGAAGCTATCAATATATCAAGAAATTTTATTTCTCTAGTGATTCACATTTTGGTTTTTTATTAATTTGTAAATATTTAAAAAATAATATTATTCATCCTAAACTTATAAAAATATCAGCTAAATTAAAAACTGCAAAAAATTTTACTCATAAAAAATCTGTAACTTCTCATAAAAAAACTCTTTCAAATCAGTTTCAAATAGCTCAAGATAAAATTAAAATAAAAGAAAAATCCAAAAATTTGTCTTTTAAGTTTTTTACTTCTTTTATATAATAATAAAAAATTCAAATAATCAAAATTATCGTTAAAATTTTCAAAAAAGGAATTTGAGTAGAAAAAGCTATTCAAGTATTTTTAAAAATTTGTAGATAAAAAAAGTCTCACAAAATATTTATTTTTGAGGTAATAATTTTTATAGAAAGATATTTAGAAAATAAGTCTAATAAGACAAAAAATAATATATAAATATAAAACATATAATAAAATTTAAAAAATTAATTATTAATCTTGATGGTCAGAAATATGATAAATTCTTAATTCATCATATTTAATAATATAATAAGCTCTATCTTTTTATTTATTCTAAAATAATAAATTTTGTCTTTTTTAGTTTCTCTTAGTCAAAATTTAATTTGAGAAAATAGTCCTAATTGTAAATACAATTTTTTCTTCAAAAATTACACTAGCCATAAATAATTATATTAAAAAATATTTTTTATAAATATATGTTTTTTTTTGAAAATTCAAACATTTTTATAAAAATTGTATTTTTAAATCAAGCATTCATATCAATAAAAATAGGTGCAATTTTTTTGCACCTATTTTTGTAAAACAATTTCTTATTTTCTTATTTCAAGTTCTACTAAAATTTCTTCGTATTTAGTAGGATTTTTCTTTTTTAAATAATTTAACATTTTTCTTCTTTTAGCTACCATAAGCATAATTCATCTTCTAGAATGATTATCATTTTTGTGTGTAGATAAATGTGTTTTCAAATTTTCAATATCAGCTGTTAATATTGCAATTTGTACTTCTGCAGAACCAGAATTTTTATCACTTCAACCAAATTTTACGATCAGCTCTTTTTTAGCATTTCTTGTTATTGCCATAATGTGTATTTTTATAAATTAAAATATAATTTTTTACCCCAGAAAATACACTAGGAGCAAAAAGCGAAAGTATTATATAAAATAATTATCTAAAAGCAAAATTTTTTTGCTTTTATGTAGAAAAAAATTATTTTTTTGAACTAAATTCTTCTTTCAAGTGATCAAACAAATGATTAATTAAATCATCTAATTTTTTGTAATCTTCTCTTTCAAATCTGTAAGATTTTCAATCTATTTTCATTTGAAGAACTCAATTAAATAAATTTTTTTTGTTTGTTTTTACTTTTAATTCTAAAGTTCATTCAACATCGTCTTTTCAATCAAATTTTTTAAGGTATCAATCCAGTTTTTTGTGAAGATTTTCATTTACTATTCTTTGAACAACTTCTTTAGAGTGTTCTAAATCATCAATATGCAAAATTACTTTTAGTTCCATAATTTCTTTGGTTACTAATTAAAATTTTATCAGAAATCTTGGAACTTTTTTTATAAGGCTTTTTTCTAGTTATTTCTGACATAAAACAAAAGCATTTTAATAGAATAATTTCTAAAATCAAGAAAAAATTTTACTTAATGTAGAAATTTTACTTAAAATAAAACTTTTGATTTTGGATAATTTATAAATATAATTTCTTTCAAATATTTTTTTAATTAACGACTATGAAAAAAATAGCAATTTTAACCTGAAGCTTTCATAAAAAAGAAATGGAAGAAATGCTTGATGAAGCCTATAAAACAGCTAAAGAAATTTGACTTGAAATAATTGAAGAAAAAAGAGTTCCTTGAAGTATGGAAAAACCTCTTGCCTTAAAAAGACTTTTTGAAAAAAAAGAAATTGAATGAGTAATTGTACTTTGAATAATTGAAAGATGAGAAACTAAACATTGAATGGTTATGTGACAAGTTCTATATAATGCTTTAGTTAAGCTTCAACTTGATTATAATAAACCAATTTGATTGTGAATTTTGGGACCTGAAATTCTGCCTAGCCAAATTCCTCCAAGAATTAGACCTTATGCAAAAGTTGCAACTTTGGCTTTAGCAGAAATGTTAAAATAAAATTGTAAAGATCTTTCATAGAAAGGTCTCTACAATTTTGTAGATATGTTTCTCTGAAACATATTTTTTAATTTTATAAAATTATTTATATAAAATGGCTTTTAAAGAATTTAAACTTACAAAAAAAATTAATTTAACAAATGATGTTTATGAACTTCATCTTGAAACAAATGAAGAAATTGTTATGAAACCATGACAATTTATTACTTTTATCTTGCCGATAATTGGTTGAAGAGCTTATTCCATTTTAGAATCTATTTGAAATAAAATAATTTTGCTTATAAAAAAATGGGAATTAGAACAGGGGTGAAGATGAGGTAGTAAATATATCTGTGAAAGAGAAATTTGAGAAGTTTTGAAGTGAGTTTGACCTAGTTGACATTTTGTTTTAAAAGAAAATAATGAAAATAAATTATTTTTGTGAACCTGAACAGGTCTTGTCCCTCTTTATAATCAAATAATTTTTTGATTAAAAAATACTAGTGCTAAGTACAAGCTAGTATTTTGAGTTAGAAATATTTCAGATTTATTTTATGTTGATAAATTTGAAATATTAAAAGAAGATTCCCCAAATTTTTCTTATGAAATTTTTATTAGTAGGGAAGAAAAGATTTGATTAAATAAAGGTTATGTTACAGATTTCTTAACTTCAGAAAATATTTCAGAATTCAGTGAATTTTATGTTTGTTGAATGCCAAATATGATAAGCTCCTCCGTTGAAATCCTAAAAAATAATTGAATTTCTGATGAAAAAATATTTTTTGAAAAATATTAATTTATTATTTATTGTTAAATAATTTTCCTATATAAAGGGCAATACCACAATACCATTAAGTTAAGCCTTAATGGTATTTGATATAAATGACTTTTTAACAGTTTATTATGGAACTTGGGGAAAGGCCTTTGATAATGGAGAAGTCGATAAAGAAGTTGTTGAAGTAATGTAAAAATCAGCTATTCATCTAAATATATTTTGAAATCAAGGTAAAATTAAAGATTTTATTGAAATGAATAAAGAACTAATGGAACAATTAAAAGACAAAATTGAACCAAAAAAAGACTAAGAATTAGTCTTTTTTTGGTTTTTCTCCGTTTCCCAGCTTTCTCTCAATTCATTAGCCAAAGTTTTTCCTCAAGCTATATCATATCAAATAGATTCTATTTTTCTTAATTTTGCTACTAAAACTTTAACTTTAGGATCTTCATCTTTTTCCATTGCTCTAGCTAAATTATATAAAGTATCTGAAGATAATTTGTTATTATTAGAATTATCTTCTAAATTTCAAGATTTATGAACTTTTTCCCAATTAACTTTATCATTAAAATGATTTGGATTTTCGCATAAAATTCAAAAATTTTCAGGTAACTTTATTCATTTATAATTTCTTTGAGCTTCATCAAGAATTTTATTTACTTCAAAATCAGTAAATTTAATAAATTTTTTAGGATTGTTTATAAATTCTTTTTTCAAAAAATCTTTTCAAAGAATATATCAATTCTTTTTGAATTTCAAATATTCTTTGTAATGAAATTGTATTTCAACCTTGTTTCATGATTTCATTTTTACTTCCAGAACCACATCTCTATATCAACTTGCTTTTGGAGCTTTTTCTGTAAAATTTCAAGTACTTTCAGAAATATTTATTTGTTCTACACTAGGATGATATTTTATCACTTCTATGAATTCTCAAATATCATTTGTTATATTTATAACATTATCAGAAATTATCATTCATCTTGTTAAGTCTCACATACTTCTTGCATCTCAGTTATATTTAGAAACAAGTTTTATAAATCATCTATCAGCCTCTTTATCAGGTCAAATAATAAATCTGTCAGCTAAATCTTTTTTACTTTCAGGAAAAAGATCTTTTATTTCTTTTAAATCTTTTTTATCTTTTTCAGCATCATTCATCATTCATTCTAAACTTGGAATAAGAAACTTCAAATATTTCAAAAATTCTTTTAAGTTTTGAATTTGTTTTTTATTTTTTATATCAAATCAAAGTCTATTAATTATGTCAATATAATTAGATTGTTTAATTGTTTTTCATTCTAAAAGCGAAGAACAAGTATCTAATCCTAATTCTAAGAAGTCATTTATACTTTTTATTGAAATTGTATCACTATTATTTGTTCTAGCTGGAATATACAAATCTATAATATCCTTCATTTTTTTACTTCATATTTCAAAATCACTTAAATTTATATATCATTCTTTATATCAATGGAAAAAATTATATAAAACGGCTGTTTTATTCCAAACACTAGAATTTGTAGGTTTTTCTCATTCTTTAGCTAAAAGAATTTGTGCTCATTCATTATCTAATAATCATTTAGTATTTAATCTAGTAATAATTCATTCTTTTATTCCGTGAGAAGGATATTTTTCTCCCATTTTTTCATCTCTATTTTTATTAAATGTTTTTTCTTTCTCTTCATTTTCTAAACTTTCCCACCAAAATCATACAAGTAAATCTACACTATTTTTTTCTTCCTCAATGAAAGTTAGAACTTCTTCTTGTTTATTATTATAACTTTTATTTTGAAATCTTCTTAAAATATCTTTAAATTGTTCTATTGTATCTTCTATATAAAATCTAAACTTTTCATCATCTGTTTCTCATCTCAAAGATTTTTTTTGTCTTCAAAAATTTTTTTCTAACATTAAATATTTTTCAAATTTCTTTCTTTGGTCTCATCCATAAAGTAAATTATTTATATCAAAATATCACTCATTGTTTGGTTTTATTCAAAGAAAACCTAAATATCTATCAATAAATTTCATATTTCAATTTTCATCTTCAACAAAAACATCTCCAAAAAACTTAGATCTTCTTTCAAATCAAGCTCCTTCATACCAATCATCTAAACTAACAGTTTCTAAACTTTTATTTTCTAGGCTTCTATATTTTCTTATATAATTTTTTAAGTATTTATTCCTATTATTTGATAAAATTTCTATAATTTCTTCTACTTTTTCAGAAAGATTATCAGACTTAGAATTTATTAACTTTGTTATTAAATCTATGAAATTCTTATCATATTTTGATTTATCTAATTTGTCTGATAAATATCAAATAAAATCTTTCTTACATAAATCTCAATATCAAGAATCTTTTAGTGTTTGAAAATCTTTTTCTAAATTATTTAAAGAATTTTTTAGAATAAATAAAAATTCTTTATCAAGGTTTGTGGATCTATACCAATGATCAAAAGTTTCTATAAACTTTTCAGCTGTTTTCTCAAAATGTGAATGTATAGAGTCTTGTATATTGAGTTTGTTAAACTTTCCATTTTCATCAATTCAGTCAGATAAATGATTTTTTATCATCATAAGTCAGGCATTTTTATTTTCTTTATCAAAATTATGTTCAGAATTTTCTAAATTTTCATATTCTACTTTTGTAAAACTAGAAAAAAGTTTTTTACTTTCTTGAAATAATTCGTTTATTTGTTCACTTGTATTATTTAAAAAAAACTTTCAAAACTTTTCTACTTCTAAATTTTCTTCAAAAATAAATAGAGTTTTTACAAAATCTATAATAATCTTTTTTTCTTCTCAAGGGTTTTGTTTAATTTTTTCAATTAAAAAATCTTTATAAATAGGGAAATACCTATCAAACTTTTTTGTAAATTTTTTATTAATTTCTCAATTATCATTAAAAAATTCTGGAAATAAATGTGAAAAATTTGGATCTTTTAAAAAAGATTCAAGTAATTTTTTGAAGTTAGTGTTTAATTTATTAAATATTTCTGGACTTTTTTCGTGTCATTGAAAAGTTTTGTATTCTGTTCAGTTAATAATTGCAAAAATATTATTATTTACTCTTGCTATATACTTTTCTACTTTGTTTTCTTCTTTTTTATTTACATTTGTTTTTGTAATATTTAAATCACTCATAACTATTTAATTATTTATAAATTCTATTTTTAAACTTTAGCATATTTCTACAGTTTTTGCAAAAAAAATTTGACATTTTCTCTAAATAATCATAATAATTTCAAAATATATTTTTTATATTTAGTAAAAAATGTTAAAAAAATTTTTTTATTTTCTGCTTATAATTTTCCTGAATATTTCTTTTTGTTCAGCTTTTAATAATTTTTTCAAAAGTAACGAAAGTTCTCCAAGCTTTAATATAGAATTTCAAGTTCCTAGTTATTTGCTAAACAAACAAGAAAACACCGAAGTTTATTATTGTGATAATTCAAAATGAAATTGCAAAATAAATTTTAATTTAACTGATGAATCAAGGAAAACTCTTTCAAGTTCAAAATTTATTTGTGAAATAAGTATTTTTTCAAATCTTGATTTGGATTCTAATTTTGTTTTAGAAGAAAACTATTCCAAAATTATTAATTGTAATCCAAATACTTTGACTTTTTCTTGAAATATAAACAAAGTTAATTTCAAAATTCTAGATAAATCAAATAATTCTATTTATACAGAAAAAAATATAGCAATTTCTAAAAATGCTTTAACAGATGAAGAAAGGTCTAAATTATTAAAATTTCTGGATTTAGAACATAAAAATGCTTTACAAATTATAGAAAAACAGAAACAAGAAGAATTACAAAATATCTTAAAAAATTTATATTATTCAAATGAATCTTCAATTTCCTCTTATTACTCAGGAGAAGCTAGAATTTGAGATTATCAAAATGTAACAGAAATTGAACGGAAAGAAAGTTCTGAAATTCCAGATTTTAATGTAGTTTTTCAACAACCAAGCTATATTATTAAAACTTGAGAAAGTTTATATTCTTGTGATAATCTTTATGATGATTGTAAAATAAATTTAAATATTTTATCTTCTTCTGGAACAACTTTATCTTCAAAACTTTTTTGTGAAATAAATTGAATTTTAGAAACAGAAAGTAAAAAGTGTAATCCAAATACGGTTTCTTTGTGAATTGGAGAAAATATTATTAAAATAAAAGTTTATGATGAAAATTATAATTTCAGAGAAAAAATTCTGAAAATTACAAAAAATGTTTCTTCATCAAGTTCAAGTTCATCATTAAATTCATCATCTATTTCAAGTAGTTCAACTTATTCAGAATTTAATATTTTTGAGAAAGTTTCTATATTTTTGCAAGGAAATTTATCTGAAAATAAAATTTTTGATAATTCAAAAAATGAAATAATTTGTAATACTAGTTCAGATTTTTGTTCACTTAATTTTACAAGTTGAGAATTTAGTAAAAAAGAACTTGAATGAATAGATTTTTTTTGGGATTTTGGAAATTGAGAGACTTTTTCTTGAAAAAATCCAAAATCTATGAAATATAAAATTTGAGAATATGAGCTGAAATTAAGAATCATAGATAATTTATGAAATAGAAAATATTTTGTTTACAAAATAAAAATAAACGATTCGAAAGCCAAAAAAGAAGAAGAAAAAGAAATAAAAAATTTGTTTAAATTTTTTGATAAAGAATTTTCTAATTTTGATAAAAGTATAAATAAAGAATTTGCAAAATTTCAGAAAAGCTTGAAAAAAAATTTTGCTAAAGATTTAGTTTGGAGAAGTAAAAAAACTCATTCTACCATCATTAAAGGAGATGAAATAGCAAAGAATTTAGCAAAATGAGTTTCTTTGAGAACTAGCAAACAAAAAAAGAATTTCAAAATTTATTGAAAAACTTTTCCTAATTCAAAGCTTGTTTTTACTCTTTGAGAAAATATTTTTGAGACTAAAAGTAATGAATTATGAGAATATGAACTAAAAATAAATTCTTTAAAAGCTTGAAATTACAAAGTTGTATTAAAAATTTTTGATGATTTATGAAACTTGATTTGAGAAAAAAACTCAAGAGAAATTGTTTTTGAGAAAGATTATGTTGAAAATATGTTGGCTTATTCACAACCTTGACTCACTAAAAAAGCTAAAGAAAAAATTTTAGCAAAATGAATTTCTTTGAGAACGAGTAAACAAAAAAAGAATTTCAAAATTTATTGAAAAACTTTTGCTAATTCCAAAATAGTTTTTAATATTTGAAAGCAGAAATTTCAAACTTTTACAAATAATATTTGAGAATATGAATTAAAAATAAATAATCTGCAAGTTTGAAACTACAAAGTTTTAGCAACAGTTTTTTCAAAATCTGGATTAATTTTAGCACAAAAATCATCAAGAAATATAAAGTTTGATGCTCCATATTTAGCAAAAATGGCAACATATTATTTACCAAAAGAAAAAAATAAACAAAAAGTTACAAGTTTAAAAGTTCAAAAATTTGTTCCAAAAATAGAGGAAGTCAAAAACTTAGGATTTAACTTAAAAATATTTATTTCTCAGATTATGCTTTTAATAATAACTTTCTGACTTTGATTTATTTTACTTATTAAAAAAAGATTAATTTAAAATTTAAAAATAATTTTATGTTAGATTTAACAACACAAGTTCAGAAATCTTTTGAAGATATAAAAATAACAGATGAAACTTGATTTGAGTTTTGGTCTGCAAGAGATTTGATGATAAATCTTTGATACAAAGATTGGAGAAAATTTGAATGAGTTATTGAAAAAGCAAGAGAATCTTGTAAAAATAGCTTTGCTAAAGTAATAGATCATTTTGTCAGAGGGGACAAAATGATAATTTTATGAAAGTGATGACAAAGAAAAATAGAAGATTTCTTATTATCTCGTTATGCTTGTTATTTAATAGCTCAAAATTGAGATCCAAGGAAAAAGGAAATTTCTTTAGCTCAAACTTATTTTTCTAGTCAAACAAGGAAACAAGAAATAGCAGAAAAGATTTTAGAAGAAAATAAAAGACTTGAAGCTAGAGAAAAACTAAAAATTTCAGAAGAAAAAATTGAAAAAACAGTTTATCAAAGATGAATAACAAAACCTGTAGAATTTGCAAGTTTCAAAAACAAAAAGATAGAAACTCTTTATAATATGTCAGTAAAGGCTTTAAAAGCAAGAAGATGAATTCCTGAGAAAAGAGCTTTAGCTGATTTTGATAGCGAAGTTGAGCTAAAAGCAAAAGATTTTATTTATGCAATGACAGACCACAACATAAAAGAAAATAATTTAATTTGAAGACAAAAATTAGAGCAAGAATTAGTTTCAAATGCAAAAGAAACTAGAAAAACTATGATTTCAAGATGAATAATTCCAGAAAGTTTAAAAGCTCAAGAGGATTTGAAAAAAGTTGAAAAAAGAAGAGAATTTAAAGAAAAAGAAAAAACAAAAAATTTACACACTAACAAAACCAAATGAAACTAATAATCCAAATTCCTTGCTTTAACGAAGAGCAAACTTTACTTTCTGTTTTAGAAAGCATTCCTAAAAAAATAGAGTGAATAAATATTATTGAAACTCAGATTATAGATGATTGATCTAGTGATAAAACCATTGAAATTGCTGAAAGTTTCCCCGTGAATTATATTTTGAAACACAAAAAAAATAAATGACTTTGAGAAGCTTTTAAAACTTGAGTAGATAATGCTTTGCTTAACAAATGCGATATTTTGGTAAACACAGATTGAGATAATCAATATCCAAGTTTTTATATTTCTGATCTTATAAAACCAATTTTAGAAAAAAAAGCTGACATTGTAATGTGAGATAGGCAAACATCAAAAGTAGCACATTTTGGCTTAATAAAAAAGTTTTTTCAATGGTTTTGAAGTTTCGTTGTTAGATTTTTATCTTGAACAGAAGTTCCTGATAGTGTAAGCTGATTTAGAGCTTATTCAAGAGAAAGTTTATTGAAGTTAAATGTGACTTCTAGTTTTTCTTATGCAGTTGATACTTTGATTCAAGCTTGAAGTAAATGATTAAAAGTTGATTCAATAAAAATCACGACAAATAAGCCAACAAGACCTTCAAGACTTTTTAAAAATATTTTTGATCATATTTCTAAAACTGCTCAAATAATTTTGAGAGTTTATGCTATGTATAATCCTTTAAAAATATTTTTTTCTCTTTGAACAATATTTTTGATTTTTTGAAGTATTTGAATTGTAAGATTTCTTTATTATTATTTTACTTTTGCTTGAAATACATGAAAAACTCAATCACTTGTTTTGTCTTGAGTTTTTATAATTCTTGCTTTTCAATTTTTTGCACTTTGAATTATTTGAGATTTGATAGCCAAAAATAGGAAACTAATAGAAGATGATTTGTATTTAAGCAAAAAAAGATTTTATGGAGAATAGTTAGAAGAAAAAGTGGTTGTTTCCATTTTGGAAAATACCACTTTTCATTAAACCATAGAATGAAAAACTCAAACTAAACTTGTAAAATATTATAATCTACAAGCCATCTTAGCAGTTTGATAGAAAAATTTAAAAAAAGGGTTTATAAATTGTATGGTTTGAGTGAAGAAGAAGTGAGAGTTAGAAAAGTTTAGTTTAGATTATTTATTTAAAAATAAAAAATGTCTCAATTATTTAAAAAAAATATTATAAAAGATAAGTTACAAAGTTATGAAGTTCCAAATTTTGAGGAAAAAATCAAAATACTAGAAAATTGGAATAATTTATATGTTTCTTGAAATTTACAAAATAAAAAAGAAGAAGAACTTGAAGCTCCATTTTGAGATGACTTTTTTTGAAAGATTTTATGATATGATTCATTGACTCAAAATGAGCTTTATAATAGAAAGTTTCAACCAAAAGTACTGCAGTGATGACAAAAAGCAGATTTATGACTTGGATTTTTTTCTAATACAGAAGATATTATGAAAGTAGTTATAGAGCTGAAAGATGCTAAAACTTCTCTTGATAAGCCTCAACAAAGAGCATGAAATCTTACACCAATACAACAAGCATTTAAATATAAACCCTATTTTAAAGAAGTTGATTTTATAATTGTTTCAAATTTTTATGAAACAAGACTTTATATAGATAGTTATTATGATTATGAAAGTTTTACTTTATCTGATTTAGTAAATCCACTTGATAATTATTTCAACTTTAGGAAATTTTATTATTTATTAAACAAAGATAATTTAATAAGTAAAAAAGCTGAAAGTAACACAAAATCACTTCTTTCACTCACTAGAATACAAGAAAAGGAAATAACAAAGCAATTTTATAAAGAATATACAAATCTTAGAAAAGAACTTTTTAAAGATATAGTTGTAAATAATCCATGATTTAAGAAGTCTGAACTAGATTTTTTACTAAATAAAACACAAAAAATAATTGATAGAATCATATTTATCCATTTTTGTGAAGATTTATGACTTTTACCAGAATGAAGATTAAAAGAGAATGTTTTAAGGGCAGAAGAGTTTGATTTTAGTCCTTGGGAAGTGTTAAAGAAATTCTTTAAATGAGTTGATTCTTGAAGTGAAAAGTTATGAATTCCAAATTGATATAATTGATGATTATTTCATGAAGATTTAGAATTGAATAATCTAAAAGTTTGAGATAATA
>JBBILU010000018.1:0-24203 GCA_037444775.1 Candidatus Altimarinota bacterium | reverse complement strand
TATCTGTCCTCTTCAAATCCTCTCCCCTCACACTCATCTCCACCACAAAATCATTTCAAAGATTAAGTCAAGAATATTTTAGATAATCATTATTTCAATTATTATTTCAATCACTATCGATAAAAATTCATTTAGTTCATGAAGCTTCACAAAATGAATCTCTTTTAACTGTACAATAAGATGGTAAAGATGTTGAATTCTCTTCTGAATCTGTTCAATCATTTTGTCTATATCAAGCAGATATTTTATCTGTTTCTACTGTAAAAGTAGTTCCTCAACTTCCATACAAATTCAAATCTCATGCTCTATCATACGGAGCAAAAGCATAGAGACTTTTTCCATCCACTTTTGGTTCACAATAAACTTTTTCTCAAGTTCAATCTAAATTTGCTTTAAATTGTGAATATCAAGAATTACAAGTTATAGTTTCTAAATTTTCTAAAACTATACTCAAATTTCAATTATTACATTCCAATGTTCCTGTTTGAGTTTTTATTCAAGTTGGAGTTGAAGAAATTCAGTATGAAAATAAACTTCAAGTATTTTTAGAAAGAGTAACCGAACTTCAATTATCCAATTGACTTGTTAAAATATATCATCAAATAGAACTTCAACTTGCACAAAATGTTGATGCTGGTGGTGGTGTTTTAACTTCTTCATCAATTTCTTTATAAACCACATCTTTCTTTTCTTCTTTTTTATAATTCAAATCTAAATTTATATCCTTTTTTGGTAAACAAGAAATATTTACTCAAATTTGTTTACAAAGAGAAATTTGAGCTTTTTTGTTAGATAAAAAATCAGATAAACTAGAACTTGTTCAATTTGGTTCTGCTTGTAAATACAAATCTGATTTTTCAGTTGAGATTATTTTTGAAATTAAAGAAAAAAGAGGAGTAAAATTCACTCATCCTGTCATAACTAAATTTTTTCAAATAATTTGTGGGGAAATTTTTGTTAAATAATCAGTTCATCAAACAGATAATAAAAAATAATCTGCTTTTTTTATTGTTGGAGTAAGTTTCATTGAAAGTTTAAAGTCTCTAGAAGCTCCAACTAAAGAATTATTTATTTCCTCAACTTCAAGTTCTTCATTAGAAGAAAAATCTAAATTTTCTGCCTCTTCAATTCAACTTCAAACTGAAATATTTGAAACACTTCAATCAACATTAATAGTTTTAATTTCTGGAGTTCCTCATTCAGAAACAGTTATACCAGTTCCCGTTCCTAAATCAACTGTTCAATTTGTAATATTTGAAATTAATTCTTGTTTATTTGCAACTGTTCAAATATCTGTTATTTCCAAAGTTCAAACATTTAATTGAATTATTGTCCTAGAAGTTTCTTTTTTCACTCAAAAAATAGTTCATCTAACAGCTGCTGCTGAATCTGTTGTTAAAACTTCAAACTCTGAATTATCTGATAATTTTGTTGCTTTTGTCCAAAGAGTTCCGTTTATCAAAGCTAATTGAATTTTTGTTACTAAATTGGAATTTTCTTTATAAAACATTTTTGCAAAAACAAGTTCCGATTCTGAAGAAGAGTCTCAAAGTGTAGAATTACTTCAATCTGAATAATATAAATTAGCACTAGATCAAGCAGAAACTTTTATAGAATCTCATTCTCTTAATTCTGTTTCTAAAATTTTTTCTAAATCTGTTATATTTCAAACTCAAAGTTTTGTTATAGTTAGACTTCAAGAAAAAGATGAAACTTTTGCAGTCATAACTCTTTCATCTGGATTATATGGGAAACTTTCACTAGAATCATTAAAAACAAAATGAGGTCAATTATATTCTCTAATCAGATTTCTTGGTCAAAATTCTCAAGGATAATTTCAGCTAACCTTTGCTTTATTTTCTCATGATTTTCTTACAACTCAAGAAATTTCATAAAATTTATTATTAATAGTTTTTCCATAAGCATAATAATCATTAGTTTTTGGGTCTATTGGGACATAATTCATATATTTTTTAGGAAGCAAATTTTCCGTTACAAATCAATGAACTCAAAAAGCTCAAGAAGCAGAATGAGAATATTCAGATCAAGAATTAAAAAAATTCATATTTCATTTAGGTTCTGGTAAAACAGAGTTTTCTTGTTTGTATTGTTCTAAAGAGTTTTGTATTGTTGACAAATCTGCTGTAATTTTTGTATTAACAGATTTTTCTTGTGAACCTGTTGAAACCATAAATCAAATTACTCATAACAAAGCTATTATTGAAACAGTTATTATTATTTCCACAAAGGAAAATGCTTTATTTCTCATATTTTTTCAAAATTAAATTATAAATTATCTCTATAATATACATTTTACTAAACTTGTAAAATATATGTTAAAAAATTTCAAATTAACCAATTTGGAAGAAAAAATACTTTTTTTTCTTGTAATAAATCTACTTTAAAAATATCATTACTAGTAATAATGTAATGCTTAGTTTTAGGTCAGTAGTCATTTTCAAAAGAAAAAAATATTTTAGGAATTGCCTTTTTGTTTCAAGATTTTACTTCAATTGGAACAAGTCAAGAAAATCAATCATATATGAAATCAATTTCACTTTTTGTAATTTTTTTATAAACTTTTATTTCATCTGAATTAAATTCCTTATTTTTTAAAATTTCATTAAAAATAAAGTTTTCAACTATTTTTCAATTATTTTCTCTATAATCAAAAGATCTTTCTAAAAAATTAAATATTCAAATATCTCAAAAATAAAATTTTGGAGCTGAAGAATATTCTTTAGATTTATCTGAAAAATATGGATAAACTCTAGAAATAAACATAGTTTTTTCCAAAATATTTAAATATAAATCTATATACTTTAATTTTATTCAAAGAAATTCTGATATTGCCTCTTTTTTTACTAAATTTCATATTTGTGTAGAAATATAAGAAAAAAACTTTTTAAAGTCTAATAAACTGTTTCAACTTAAGAAAAAAGAAATGTCTCTTTCTAAATATCTAGTTATTATTTTTTCTAATTCTATAATTTTATCTTTTTTTGTAGTAGCATTAACAACAGCTGGATATCATCAGAAACTTAAATATTCTTTATAAAATGGCTCTATTATAGAAATAATTGATATAGACAAATTTTCAAAATTAAGTAAGTTAGTATTTACTTTTTTTATTTCCAGAAATTCAAAAAAATCAAACGGATAAACAAAAATTTCTGTTCATCTTCAAACAAGAGTTCATTTGCTATCATCTGAATAAGTCCATAATCAACTTCAAGTTACAACAAACTTTAACTTTATATCTTTATCATCATAAATAGACTTCAAAATTTGCTCTCAAGATTTTATATATTGAAATTCATCAATAAAAAAATATCATTCTTCTTTAAAATTTATTCATAAATTTATAGAAAAATAATTAACAAAATCTTGTTTATTTTTAAATTCCACTTTAGAAAAATCATCTTCAAAAGAGTAAAAATATTTATTTCAAGATAATTCTTCTTTTAAAGTTTCAAGTATTGTAGTTTTTCAAACTTGTCTTGTTCATAAAAGTAGAACTAATTTTTCTTTTTCTAAAGCAAAATAAATTTTATCTAAATATTTTTTTCTTCTATACATTTTTTGTGAAAATAAAGTAGTAATAATATTACTATAATAAATTAATTTCCATATTTTGTGTTATCCCTCTCCTCCAAAGGAGAGGGTAGGGTGAGGTTTGATATATAAAGAAATTAATTATAAATTATTACTATAATAATACTACTTTATTTTAAAAATACAAGTTTTTGGTACTAAAAACCGTATATTTTGCAAGTTTTTAGTACTAAAAACCTAAATAATTACATCAATTACTTTTAACATAAGACTTTTTTTTCACATCCAAGAATCTTCACTTAAATCAAAAATTATAGAAATTTTTTCTGAATTTTTGATTTGTTCATAAAATTCTCAAAAGAAAAAAGCAAAAATTTTAAATCAATTTTTGTTTGTAAATTTGAAATGCTCTCTTCCCTGTCACATAAATTCTAATTTCCCATATTCAAAATTTTCTATCATAAAAACAGGTCTAGGGTTTCAAATCCCAAAAGGCTTAAACCTAGTTACTGCTTCCAAAAATTTAAATCAAAGTTCATTCTCTAAAACTATTTTATCAATAAAAATTTCTTTTTTATTTTCGGTAAAATTAAATTTATTTATTTCTTCTAAAATTTTTTCTTTAAATTCAGGAAACTTTTCTCGTGAAATACTAAATCAAGCAGCTTGTTTATGTCATCCAAAGGCTAAAAAATAATCTTTGTAATTTTCAATAATTTCTATAATAGAAAAATATTCTGGACTTCTGCAACTGGCAACTAATTTATCTCATTCGTCTTTTAAACAAATACAAGGTTTATGAAACTGTTCTGTTATTTTTCAAGCTACAATTCAAATAATTCAATGTGGAATTTCATCTGAAATATAAAAAAGTAAATTATCTTCTGAATTTACTGATGATATAGCTTTTTCTGCAAAATCTTTTGTTAATAATTTTCTTTTATTATTTAATTCTTCTATTTCAAAAATAGTTTCAAAAACTGAAGTAGAATTATTTAAAATTAAGTTTACAGCTTTGTATGGAGAATCCATTCTTCAAGCTGCATTTAATCTTGGTCAAATTTTGAAACCAAAAATATCCGCATCTAAATCTTTTGAAATTTCTTCTTCAATTAATTTTCTAATTCATTTACTTCTTGAATTTTTTAATTGTTTTAATCATTCAGTTACAATAATTCTATTTTCTCAAGTTATTTTCATACAATCTGCAACTGTTCAAATTGCACAAATATCAATAGATTCAAGCAAATATTTTTCTATTTCTTCTTCTTTTAAAAATTCTCATGCTAAAGCTTGAATAAGTTTAAAAGCAACTCAAGCTCCAGCTAAATATTTAAATGGATAATTACATTTTGGATTTTTTGGGTTTATAATAGCAACTGCTTCTTCTGGAATAATTTCAGGAACAGCATGATGATCAGTAACAATTACATCAATTCAAATAGATTTTGCATATTTAATTATTTCTACATCACGAGTTCAACAATCAACAGTAACAACTAAACTAACTCAAAGACTTTTTGCTTCGTCAATAAAATAACTTCTAAGTCAATATCAATCCTTTATTCTATGAGGAAGTCTATAAGTAGCTTCTATTCCGACTTTTTTGAAAAAATGCATCAAAATAGAAGTTGAAGTTACTCAATCAACATCATAATCTCAAAAAATCATAACTCTTTCTTTTTTATGAAATGCTTCTTTAATTCTAGCAACTGCTTTATCCATTCACAAAAGTAAATAAGGATCGTGCAAATCTTTGATGGTTTTTTCACGAGAAAAATCTCATTCAAATCTCTCATTAAGAATTTCTTCAATGCTTTTATTTTTTGAATTTTCGTCAAATTTTATAATATTTTTTTTCAGTGAAACTTTTGTTTGCATTATTATATGTTTATTAGTTTAGAAAATTTTTTAGACTTTTGAAAAGGGATTTTACTTTTTTTATTTAACTCTTTTTTTCTTAAATATCATACTTCAACTAATTCAAAACTTTTTTCATAGTATTTTTTTATTTTAAAGTATATTTTTTTATTTTGTACTCATTGCATTCATAATTTTATATCAAACCTGATTTATAGGATTCAAAGCTTGGTAAAGCTTTTCTCTAAAAACTATAAAATCATCTTTAATTAATTCAAGAAGTAAATGAACTGGATAATTGCTTTCATATTCGGTATAAGCTTGAAAAGCAATTTTATAAATTTCATAAGTATGATTTTTTTCTTCTTGTAAACTATTGTTAACAGAAGAAATTAAATTATTTATATAGCTAACTGAATAATTCTTTTTCTCTATAGAAGTATTTGCATTCAAAGCTCAACTTCAAATAACATTTCAAGCATTATCATAATAATCTGTCAAATAATCCAAATAAAAAGAATATTTACACATTTGATAAGTTGATTCATCAAGAATATCTTTTTTGGAATAGATTGAATTTTTGTCTGTAATATTACATCATAAACTTTTTATAGTTAAATCAAGTTTATTTAATCTTAATTCTATTTTTGACATAATATTTGAACTGAGAGTTCATGTTTTTTCTAACTTCAAAAGTTTATTTTTTACTAAAAGTAAAGAATTTTTTTGAGTTTTTATTATAGCACAAGAGTAGATTCAATTTTGATTTTTTCTATAAAGTTCTTTTGCTTCTTTAAATTCTGACATTGCTCAAATTTGAGCATCACTCAAACTATAATTCTCTGCTTTTTCAAAATCTTTCACTTTATAAACAACAAATTTTGGCTTGTATTTAACACAATATTTTGAAGTTTTGCAAGAATAAGCTTCAAATCATTTTTTCAAAGAACATTCATCTTGTGCAAAAGAAAAATTGATATTTAAGATAAATAAAGCAAAAATAAAGAATAATAAAAATATTTTTTTCATTATAGGTTTAGTTTATTAATTATAAGTTACCCCTATAATCCCCTAAAATAGGAGATATAAATAAACATTTAGGGGGGAGGGGGTAATTTTATTTATTATGACAATTTTATAACAATTTTTCATAAAAAATCAAATAAGAAATTGATTTATAAAAATATTTAATATACTAAATAAAAATTATATTAAAATTTTAAAAATTTATGAGAAAAATATTTGAGTGACAATATCAAGATGAAAAAGTTTTATTTAAAAAACACGAACATTATATTAGCACAATTTTGAGGACTATAAAAAACTGATTTTTAGTTTTGGTATTTTCTATAATTTTGGCTTTAATTACAAAATCTTTTTTAAATAACTTAATTTTACCTACAATAATCATAATTATTCCTATAATTACTTATGTTTATTTTATAAAAGTTTTTCATGATGAGACTTTTTTTATTTTTACAAATAGAAGAGCTATAAAATCCGTTAGAAATGGAATATTTTCATCACATTTAAAAGAACTAAAACTAGAAAATATTAAACAAACTACTTCAAATAATTTTTGAATTCTTGGAAAAATTTTTAATTATTGAAATATAAATGTTCAATGACCCGATGAAGCTACAAGCTTATATTTCAAAGATGTTTCTGAAAATAAAAATCTTGTTTTATATATTTCTAGAATGCTTGATTATATAAAAAAAGAAGGTTATGATGCTGAGCTTTGGGAATATAAATCAGGATATGGAAAATAAAAAATCCCATGGGGGATTTCTTTAAACTACTCTAAGAATTTCTTGAATTGTTGTCAATCATTTCAAAGCTTTCAAAATTCAGTCTTCTTTCATCGTTATTAAATCTCACTTTCTAGCTTCATTAATGACTTGTTCTACACTTCATCAAGATCTAATAATTTCTCTTAAATTATGAGTTAAAGAAATAATTTCAAAAACTCAAACTCTTCATTTGTATCAAGAATTATTACATTCATCACATCATTTTCACTCATAAAGTTTTATATTATTTGCAAAAATTTCTTTCATTCAGGTTTCTTTCATCATTGATTTTATAATAGCTTCTTCTTCAGGTGTTTTTTCTTTTTCACATTTACAATTTGGACAAATTTTTCTAACAAGTCTTTGAGCAATAATTACATCAAGTGCTGATGCTAAAATATATGGTTTTAATCACATATTTATAATTCTATCTAAAGTTTCTGCTGCACTTTTAGTGTGAAGAGTTGATAAAACTAAATGTCAAGTCAAAGAAGCCGAAGTTGCAATATTTAGAGTTGTCAAATCTCTAATTTCTCAAACCATTATTACATCTGGATCTTGTCTTAATAATGCTTTTAATCAAAGTTCAAAACCATATCATTTTTTTTCATCAACTTCAGATTGAATAACTCAAGAAAGTTCGTATTCTATCGGATCTTCAAGAGTAATTAATTTTTTATCTCTAGTATTTAATTGCGACAAAATTGTATAAAGAGTTGTCGTTTTTCATGAACCTGTTGGTCAAGTAACCAAAATCATTCAATTTTTTTTCTTAATTGCCGTCTCAACAATTCTTTTACTTGTCCAAAAAAATCATAAATCTTCAAAATTAATTATAGCTTTACTTCAATCCAAAACTCTTGAAACTATATTTTCTCCGTATTTAGTTGGAAGAGTTGAAACTCTTATATCTATTTTTTTGTTTTCAAGTTGAATTGAATATTTTCAATCCTGAGGAACTTCTGAAATATTTAACTTCAAAGAAGAAGTATACTTAAGTCTTTCTAAAACAACTTTGTATTCTTTATGTGTCAAAGAAAAAATATCAACCAAAACTCAATCTATTCTAAATCTCAATTTCACATCAAATTCATAACATTCATAATGAATATCAGAACTCCCTAGAAATAAAGCTCAAATTGTAATATCTTTCAAAGCATCATCTGTTTTTTGATTTACCAAAGATTCTTTTACTTTTTTTTCGATTTTTGGAAATTTATCAGAAAAATAATTTATTTTTTCTTCTGATAAAATAGTATCTTTAATTTTATCTTGTTCTTTTTTTGAAAGAACTTTTAAATCAATACTCTTTTTAATTGTTGCCATATTTTTTTTTATTATTATAATTTAGGAAATTTTAACATATTTATTTTTTTTATGCAAAATATAAACAAAAAATGATCTATTTTACTTTGGGCAATATTTCTAAGCACAATAATTTCAATTTCTTTCATTTATATAAATACACAAATAACAAAAAATATAAAAAATAATTCGGAAATTTGAGAGATTTTTTCTGAACAAAAAGATTTTTTGGAGAACATAAAATCTTGAACAAATACAACTTTATGAGAAGAAAAATTTCTAATTTTTGAAGATAAAAAAGAAACAGTAAAAGTTTTAAAACAAAATGAAAAAGTCAGTTTTTTATTTTCTTGATCTAGTAATTTTAATATAGATATTTGAATAATTGAGTGATGAGCAATTTTTTATAATTATGCAAATTTCCCTTCCAGCAATAATTCATGAAATTCAATAAATAGTTGAGTAGTAGAATATTTAAAAAGTTTTAGTTGAACTCTTGATTCTACTAATAATAACTGAATTCTAAAAATAGAAAACTTGTCTTGATACTCAAAAATATTAATAAAAAGCTCTATAGATTTCAAATGAAATACATCAAATTATAAAATAATAAAAAAATTTTGAAATACTAATTTGGTTGAGAAAAGATGAAAAATAAAAAATTTTAACGAAAGTGATTATAATATTTTAGAGAATTAAAATATTTTAGACAAAAATTTTTTACTATTTAATAAATCTTATTATAATCCAAAAGATTTTTAAAATCTAATAATTTTTTATGCAAACAATTAAAAAATGTGTAATTCCAGTTGCTTGAATGTGAACAAGATTCCTTCCTGCAACAAAAGCTTTACCAAAAGAAATGTTTCCAATTATTGACAAGCCAGTTATGCAATATTTGGTTGAAGAAGCTATTTCTGCTTGATGCACTGATATAATTATTGTTACTTGAAGAAGTAAAAGAGCAATTGAAGATCATTTTGATTCTAATTTTGAGCTTGAAGAAAGACTTGATAGAAGTTGAAAGTTTGATTATTTAAAAACTGTTCAAGGATTAAATAATTTAGCAAATATTGTTTATGTCAGACAACCTTATCCAAAATGAGATTGAGATGCAATTCTTAGAACAAAAAATTTGATTTGAGATGAACCATTTTTGGTACTTTTTTGAGATGATTTAATTGATAATGAAGTTTCTTGAGCCTCTCAATTAAAAAAAGCTTTTGAAAAAAATGGAGCCTCTGTTATTGCTACAATAAATGTTTCAGATGAAGAAGTTAAATCTTATTGAATTATAGAATCTAGTTCATTTGAAGAAGATTTTTTCCAAGTAGAAAAGTTTTTGGAAAAACCTAAAAAAGACCAAACTAAATCAAGAAGATGAGTAATTTGAAAATATATTTTAACTCCAGATATTTTTGAATATTTAGAAAAAGCAGAAAAAAAAGATGAAGAAAATGCTTCAAAAGATTGAGAAATAAGACTTGCAGATGCTTTTGAATTAATGAGAAAAGAAAAAAAGATTTATTGAGTTGATATAAAATGAGAAAGATTTGATACTTGAAGTAAAATCGGTTTCGTGAAAGCAATAATTTCTTATTGATTAAAAAATCCTGAAATTCAGAATGAGTTGAGAGAATATATTTCTAAAATTAGATAAAATTTTTTAGAACTTGGATTACATAGATTTAATTTTTTTAATTTTTAATAAATGATTTTATGTCTAATTTTAAAGATTTGGTCATAAATATTTCCGAAAATGATTGAGGATATTTAATAACCACCCCTATTGATGATTGAATTTATGCTGAGTGAAAAACACTTGAAGATGCTTTAATAAATTTTTTAGATGTTTTAAAAATAGTTAGATGATTAAAATGAAATAATTACTTTAAAGAATCTCTAACTACAAAAAGTTTTTCTACAATAAGTTATAAATTACCAATAATGGTATAAATCTGGTTTCAATAAACTATAATAATCTAAAGAAGAAACTTAAAAAGGCTTGATTTGAATTTTATAGAGAAGGAAAATGAAGCCATGAAGTTTGGTATAATAAAAACTCTTGAAATACTGTAATAGTTCCAAATCACTGAAATACTGATTTTAAAAAATGAACTTTGAACTCAATAATAAAAGCCATTTGATTAACTACAAACGACTTTTGGAATTTATAAAATCTTAATAATATGAAAAAAATAGTTACAATTTGATGAGGAAATGGACATTCCTATTTCCTAAAATGATTTATAAAACATTTTTGAGATGAATTTGAACTTAGTTCAATAGTTTCTATGAGTGATGATTGAAGAACAACTTGAGAATTAATGAGATTATTCTCACAAGATTTAGGCTTACACTTCCCTCCTCCTTGAGATTTAAGAAAATGTTTATATAGTTCAAGTTCTTCTAAATTTTCCAAATTTTTCAAAAATATTTTTGAAAATGTTTTTAGTTTGAATGAAAAGATTTTTAAATATTCCATAAAAGAACTTTTTCAAATTTCTTCAAAAGAATATTTAGAAAAAATGTGACAAGAAATCTCTTGAGAATTTTCAGGTTGAGCTAAACTAAAACTTGATTCTGATATTTGAGAAAATGAAATAAACGATATTAAAAATTTTATAAAAAATAATCCTTCTGAAATTTGAGATTTTTTGAAAAACAAATTTTGAGAATATTTTAATTTCAAACTCCCACTAAATTCTAACCTAAAATGACACAAATTCGGAAATATTTTAATGTGAAGTTTATATTATAATCTTGATAAAAATTATTCAAGAATGATGTCTTTTATGCATGAACTCCTTGAAGTTTCTGGAAAAATTATTCCAGTTACTATGGATAAAGCTTATATAAAAGCAATTCTAGCAAATTGAGAAATTATAGAAAAACAAGATAATATAGCAAATCTTGCAAGTTATAATTCAAGAATTAAAGAAATAAAATTACTTGAAAATTCTCTTCATGCAAAAAGCAATTCTGATATAAACAAAGCCATTTTGTGAGCAGATTTTATTATAATTCCTCCTTGAGATCTTTACACCTCAAATATTGCAAATTTAATAATTGCTTGAGTTACAGATTTGATAAAATATTCAAAAGCTGAAATAATTTATATTTGAAATAGTACAAATAAATGATGAGAAACAAATTGATTTAAAATTCTTGATTTCATACTAGAGCTTGAAAAATATTTATGAAAAGAAATTGATTTTTTCATTGCAAATAATACAGAACCAAAGCTAAATTTTAATCAAAGAGAAAGTCTTGAAAATAATATTTCAGTTAGATGATGACAATACATTTTGATAGAAGATGAGGAAAAAGAATTTTTAAAATCGAGATGAACAGAAGTTTTTGAATGAGATTTGATTGATATTTCTACTCTTTATAGACATGATAATGAGAAGTTAGCTCAATTACTTGAAAAAATTATTTTTTAATTTGATTATTTAAGGAAAGATTATTATAATGATAAAAAAATTATAATTTAATTTTGACAAATTATGGATGCTCAAAGTTGGATAGCTCTTGCAATACAAACATAAATATTTTTATTTGCTTGATGATTTGCTTATGCAACATTTAAAAAAGATATTCATGAAATAAAACAAGATTTTAAAAAAGTCCCAAATATAGAAACATATCTATTATGAACAACAAATTACTTAAGAGATTTAAGTAATTATTTTAAGGATTAACAATATAATGTTCCTGACAGATTAAAAGATTTTGATAAATATTGATGATTGTATAAGTCTAATTCTCCAGTTAGATTAACAGAAAAATGAGTGAATTTTTTAGATGAAATTTGAAAAATGACTTTCTGAAAATAAAGACTTTTTTTGAATACTATTTGATATTTTTTTAAGAGATGAAGTAATTAAAGATTATTGAAAATACGATGAATTTGATAAAATTAAAGACTAATATTTTTACAATGCAAGAAATCAATATAAAATTCTACGAAGACAAAATCTTAGATATAAAAAGTCAAATTGATAAATTAAGACCTTTCTCTAAGAATCAATTAAAAAATCTCCAAAGCTGGTTTAGAATTTCTTTTACAGCTCATTCAAATGCAATAGAATGAAATAGTTTCACAATTGAAGAAGTAAAAATTTTAGTTGAAGATTGAATAACAGTTTGATGAAAAACTATTAAAGAAGCAAAAGAAACAGAAAATTTAGCAAATATTAGTTTAAATATTTGGGATTTTTTTGAAAAAGATTTTAAAATTTCAAATCAATTTATTTTAGATTTACATAAAAAACTTCTTTTTTGAATAGAAAAAGAAAGATTATGAAAATATAGAAATATTCAGGTTTTTATAAGCTGATCTGAGGATATTCCTCCAAAATCAAAAGAAGTAGAAAATTTAATGGATAATTTTATAAACTTTTGTAATATTTATGAGGAAAATATTTTAAAGAAAATAGCACAAATTCATTATGATTTTGTTAAAATTCATCCTTTTACAGATTGAAATTGAAGAATAGCAAGATTACTTATGAATTTTTATTTAGTAAAATACTGATTTTTACCAATAATTTTCCCAGTTATAACAAGACTTGATTACATAAAAAGTCTTTGAAAAAACAAAGTTTTTGAAGATTTTTATAAATATTTTCTTTGGCAAATGTATGAAAATCAAAATGATTATTTAAGATTTTTTGAAGATTAAATATTTAAAGTTTACCTTAAGTAAAAGCAAAAAAATAAAGAGAAAATTCTCTTTATTTTTTTATTTAACTAACTAATCAAAAAAGCCACAATGGAATTTCATTTTTTATTCAGATTTCTATATCATCCTTTATTACATAAATATTAGATTCTTGTCTTGTTTTATTTTTTCATCAAATTTCAAAAAATATATTTTCATTATTATGTTTTATTACAAAATCTGTATTTGACATAAAAAATATTTCTTTTTCTAATTTTTTTATTTGAGAAACAAAAAAAGTTTCTCTTATATTTCAGATATAAGAACCAAATAAAGATCATATATTAGTATTTGCTAAATAAAACTTTTTATTTTTTCTTAATTTATTAGTTAAATTTCAAAAATATTGAATAATATTTATAAGTCCGATTTCTTTCAAAAAATTTATATAAATTTCCGTTACTTGTGGACTTAAAGACACTTTTTTAGATATCGCATATATTGATAAATCTGAAGTTCAAGCATTTGCTATAAAATAAATAATATCTTCTAACTTAGATAAATTATTCGTACTAATATCAATAGAATCACTCAAGTCTTCATAAATAGATTTTTTTATAGAATTTTCTAATTTCATTTTGTATTCTATTTCATTATTATTTTTCTCATAATAATAGCCAAATTGACCAAACTCTGCATAATCTTGAAATATTTTCTTCGAAAACCAAGACATACTTTCTTTAGCTATTTCAATATGTTTATTTAAAATATCGTCTAAACTATATTTTGCAATTTTTATATTCCTTGTAAGCAACAAGTATTCTCTAAAGCTGAATTCTTTTAATTCAAATTTAAGACTTCTCCTTGATAAATCATATCATCACTTTGTGAGATTTATCATATTACTTCCTGAAAATATAATTTTTACATTTAAAAAATCATAGATATTTTTAAGTGATTGTTGCCAATCGTCATTAAAGTGAATTTCATCTAAATAAAAAGTATCATATGAATAATTTTTTTGTAATTCATCTATTAATTTAAATAAATTAGCATTTTTTAAAAAAATACTATCACAAGAAATATAAAAAGACCTCTCTGTTTTTACTCTTCTAGAAAGTAAATAAGAAGTTTTTCAAACTCACCTAAGTCACACAATTCAATACATTCTTGAATTAGAATCAAAGCTGGAATAAATGTCTCTTTCAATATAATTTTCTCTTTTATATTTTGAAATTATGTAGGTATCTTGTTTTAATAATTCTTCTATCATTTTAACTATACTTTAAATAATAAACATTATTATTATAACTACACTTTAAATAAAAGCAAAAAAATAAAGAGAAAATTCTCTTTATTTTTTTATTTCAAAATTTAATCTCAAATTTTCTTCATCAGCTTCAACTAAGTTAACATTTAATTTATCTCAAAGATTATAAAACTTTCAAGTTTTTAAATTTTTCATTCTCATAAATTCTGGTTCATAAACATATTTAGGTTTTGATTTTTTTTCTTTTGAAATAAGTGGAATAAAACCTTCAGAAGTATCTGGTAATTGCACAAACATACCATTTGGTAAAATAGTTACAATAATTGCTTCAAAAGTTTCTCAAACTTTATTTTTATAAAATTGAACTATAAAATAATCTCTAACTTTATATTCTAGTTTTTCTGCTTTTCTTTCTTGATTTGATGAATGTACTGCCACCTCTTCAAGAATTTTCTTATAATTTTTTAATTTTTTTGGACTCAAAACACTAGCTAAACTTTCTTTTATAATTCTATGAATTTGTAAATCTGGGTATCTTCTAATTGGAGATGTGAAATGTGAATAATATTGTAATCAAAGACCAAAATGTCAAGAATTCTCAGCTGAGTAAACTGCTTTAGAAAGAGATCTTAAAATTACTTTTTCAAGAAAGATTTTTTTTGAAGAATCTTCTAAAGAAGATATTTTTTTAAGTAATTCTGCAAATTCTTTAGTTGAAAAATCCTTAAATTTGAAATCTATGCTAAATAAAGCTAAAACTTTTTTCAAATTATTTATATCATCTTCTAAAGGTTCTGGATGAATTCTATACAAAAAAGGAATTGTTGAAAATTTACGACTAATGGCTTCATTACAAATAATCATAAATTCTTCAATCATTTTGTTTGATAAATATCTTGGATATTTTTTTATTTCTAAAACATTTTTTTCTTCATCAAGAATTACCTTAGTTTCAGGAAAATCAAAGTTTAAAACTCAATTTATTATTTTATTTTTTTCTATAATTAGCCTTAATTCTTCTGCTAAAAATAAATCATTTTTAAGAACTTTATCATTTTCTTCTCAAGTTTCTAATATTTCAGAAACTTTTTTATAAGTAAGTCTATAATTAGAATTAATAATACTTTCATAAACTTTTGTTTTTTTCAAAACTCAGTTTTGTCAAATTGTCATTTCGCAAGTTAAAGTTAATTTATCTTCTCACTGATTCAAACTACAAACTCAATTTGAAATTTCAGAAGGCAACATTGGCAAAACTCTATCTGCTAAATAAACAGAAGTTCATCTTTTTAAAGCCTCTTTATCAAGTTCACTTTCATAAACAACATATTCGGCAACATCAGCAATATGAACATAAAGTTTAAAATCTCCATTTTCTTTTTTCTTAATAGAAATTGCATCATCTAAATCTTTTGCATCTTCAGAGTCTATTGTGAAAGTAAAAATACCTCTTAAATCAACTCTTTTTTTAATATCTTTTTTTGAAATAGTTTTTTTAATGTTTTTTAAAGTATTTAAAACAGTTTCATTAAATTCAGTTTTGAAACCAGTTTCCATAATAAAAGATTCTATTTCAACTCATTTATCTCACTTATGACCAAAAACTTTAACAATTTTTCATTCTGGTCTTCTTTTTGAATAATCATAAATTTCAACTCAAACTATATCTCAATCTTTTACATTGTTAAAAAAAGCTCCAGCAACAAAAATATCACTTTCAAATAAAGAATTTTTTGGAACAACAAATCAGTAAGTTCCAACTTTTCAAGGAACTTTTTTTACTTCATTATAAGTTCAAATAATTATATTTGAGTTTCTTTTTATAACTTTTTTGATGATAGCCTCTTCTCTTCCTCTAAAAGTTTTAATAACTGCTTCAACTTCATCAGAGTGGAAAGCTCAATTTCTATTGTCTGGATAAACAAAAAAACCTTTACTTATTCAAGGAATATCAACAAATCCGTAATCTCAATTTTTTGCTTTTGAATAAATTCAAGTAATCTCTTTTTTTGGAGTTTCTGTTTTGGAAAAGTCTTTTTTCCCTCCCAAATAATCTTTTTTAAATTTATTTTCTGAAAAATTTTTAGAAAATCTTCTTTCCTTAAATTTCGATTTGTCTCTCATATTTAATAATAAAAAAAATAATAATTGCATTATATTACTTATTATACTTTTGTAAAATAGTAATAAAAAAAACAGTGTATGTAGCCATGCTACATATCTACTGTTTTTTAATCTACATATATATAACCTAAAATAGCTTTATCATTAGCAGAAATTTTTCTATAAGTTACTTCTCATAATTTACGATAATTCATATCGGCAATAATAAGATTATTTCAAGAAACCTCTGTAACTATTCAAACATGTCAATAAACTGGATTATATCACCTTCAATGTAAAACAATTATTGATCAAACTGTTGCAGTATATCCAGTAGGATGTCCCTTTCTTTTTGCATTAGACAACCATTCTTTAGCATTTCCTCACCAATTAACATTTTTATATTGTGCTACAAACCGAGTACAATTTCACCAATAGAATCTATGTTTTGGAGCTCTCCGTACTAAATTATACTTAGAAGAATTAGCTATCACTTTAGAATCATTAGTTTCTTTATTATTTGTTTTAGCAACAACTTCTTTCTTTGTAGTTTCTTTTTTAGCAACAACTTCTTTCTTTATAGTTTCTTTTTTAGCAACAACTTCTTTCTTTGTAGTTTCTTTTTTAGCTAAAACTTTTGTAGGTTCTATTTTTTTCTCTACTATAACTTCTTTTATTTGTTCAGCTCAAGGTAATATTATTTCTTGTCAATATCTAATTCAAGCTTCTCTAGATAAACCATTTTCCTGAATTAATCTAGCTTCATCTATTTCATATTTAACTGCTAGATATGAAATAGTCTCTCATTTACTAACTTTATGTATAATTCAAGAAACTGAGGGAAATCTAAGTTCTGTTCAAACTTTAGGTTCTTTTCAAGATTCTAAATTATTTGCCCAAAGTATAGAATCTTTAGAAATTTCAAATTTTTTAGCAATAGAATCTAATGTATCTCAAGAATTTACTTTATAAGTAATTATTTTACTTGATGGTTTTCTATTTATTTCTGATCAATTATCTAAAAATGTTCAAACATGAACAAATGAATCTCTAGATTCAAACATAACATTTTCTTTTTTCAATACAGGTTCTTCTTTATAATAAGAAGATAAAATGCTAGTCTCATCTATATCACTCCTATAAAGTTCTATAGGAGAATTATTGTTAGCAAAAGATGCTAATGCAGGATATATAGGGAAAAACGATATAATAAAAATTGCAACTATTCTAACACCGAAATTCTTACAAGACGAACTATGTAAATTTGCTCAAAGATTATCTTTTAATATTCTAGAGTGTCTTTTTATACGAGCTTGTAAATTAACTTTGTGATTCAAAATAATTTTTTAGAAAATAAAAGTAAACAAAATAAATTAAAAAATAAAATGTTTACACCAATTAAGTTTGACTTAAAAGGATTTGCTAGACAAAAAAATCTTGTTTTATAATATCTAACCTAAATCAGTATATTACAAAATCAAGATTTTGCAAATTTATGCTATTGACATTACCTCTAATTTAGTTATAAGTGGTCTAAATCATCTGTTTCTCATATACCTTTTCTTTGATTTCATCTTAAAAACTCTTACTTTATCTCAAGCAAATTGTTTTAAAACTTTTAATTCAATTTTTGAAGATTCTACTAAAGGAGTACCAATTTTTGTTTCACTTCCATCTTCATTTGCTAAAAGCAAAGCTTGTGTAGTTAAAATAGATTCAACTTCTGCATCTTGTTTTTTAACTTCTATAACATCTCAAACTCTTACAGTAAATTGATTTCATCCAAGTTCTATAACTGCTAACATATTTATTTACTTAAATAATAATATTTTTTGAAAGACTGCAATTCTTTCTAATTTTAAGTCAAAACTTAAAAATAAAATCCCCTAACTGAACTCACTTTTTAAGTTATGCACGATTTTAATTAAAAACTAAAAGACAACAACTAAAATTTTTAGTTAGCAATTTTTAGTTCTCAATAATAAAATTGGTTGGGAATGAGGGGCTCGAACCCCCAAATGTCGGAGTCAAAGTCCGATGCCTTACCATTTGGCTAATTCCCAAAAAATTGTTTTTTTATTTTCAAGACCCGTGTATTATATAAAACTTTGAAAAAAGTCAAAATTAATTTTACTTTTTTATTTTTTTTTATAAAATCACTTCATCTTTTTAGCATTAAATAAAAACTTTTAATTCTAAAAATTTTATTAATAACCCACACTTAATATGCTACAATATGTGAAATTATTACAAAAAAGACCTAGTGATAAAACTATTATGATTTGAAGAATTCTATTTTGACTTATTTTAATTTGAAGTTTATACTATAATCTTATAATACAATGAGATAAATTAGAATCTAATTTTTTTTGGATTGAACTTAACGAAAATACTTTAAATTACATAAAATACTTTTTTGTATCAATTTGAATAATTCCGTTAATTATATGAATTACAAATATGTGTATATTTAAGAAAAAATATATTAGAATAATTCAGATAATTTTTTGAATACTATTATTCTATATTTCATCTCAAATAGTGGAATGACCTAATCTAGATGTAGATGTTTTAATCTGAATCTTATGATTATTACCATTTTTTGCTGGAATTACTTGAAAATGTATAACTAGTAAATGTTTAAAATATTGAGAAAAAGTTAATAAAATAAGAATTTAAAAAATATATTTTCATAAAAAAAAAGATGAATAATAAATGATTTACATTAACAGAATTGATAATTTCTATAACAATATTATCAATTCTATCTACTATAGCATTTTTATATGTATCTTGAAATATCTCAGAAGCTCGTGATTCTAAAAGAATTGCAGATTTAGCAAGTATAAAATTTTCTCTAAAAACATATAAACAAAATAGATGAATTTATCCAAATCCAGGAAATAGTTTTTCTATTACAAATAGTTGATTTATAGTAGCAAATCAATGAATTTTAGATTCTAGTGTAATGTTACAAAATTTAGAGAAATTACCTAAAGATCCAAAAAATGACAAATTTTATTTATACTCTATTACAAAAAATAAAACCTCATTTCAAATAGCTTGAGTAGTAGAAAATAATTCAAACCCAACAGCTTTATTAGAATGAGATTACAAAACTGTTTCTATAAATGTTTTGCCTAGCATAAGTTTAGCAACAGAAAATAATTGAAATCTAGAAATAAAAGATTGAGTATGAAGTTGAAGTGAAAATAGAAAAAAGTTTATTTTTCACGATCTTAGTGATAATATTCCATACAGTTTTGAAAATGATACAAATGCTATTAGTAATGTAAGTGATTTTGATGAATTAATAAATAAGGCAAAAGATAAATGATTATGGCAAAATTCCGACTATAGAAATTGTCAGGAAATTCAAGATGCTTGAAAAGCAATATCCTCCATATTTGCTGAAGAATATCAAATAGTTAATAATAGTTGAAGTTTAGTAAATACAAGTTGTAGTTTTTAGAGAAATTTTACAAAAAAATTAGATACAAGACATTGCCTTGTATCTAATTTTTTTTAAACATAGTATAAAATAACAGCTATTAATATTCAAATCATACTTCAAGCAAAAGCCTCACTTGGCAAATGTCAAAGAGATTCTTTAAATCTTTTTTCTCAAAGAAAATCATTTATTGTTGAAGCATGTAATCAAGCTTCAAACCTAACATTCAATGCATCATAAATAATTATTCAAGTGAAGGCCATAGAAATAGCAAATAAATCAGATTCTATTCAATGTTTCAAAGCAATAGCAGTTGCTAAAGAAACAACAACAGAACTATGAGCTGATGGCATTCATCAGCTTCATAATGCTCTTGATAAATCCAATTTTCAAGTTGAAATCTTTACAAATAATCATTTCAAAAAAATACTTACAAAAAATGCTACCACAGGAATGATTATCAGATTATCATAAAAATAATTTATCATATAGTTTTAAATTAAGAAATTTTCAAAATTTTATATTCTGATATTCCTGCTTGAGATTTTACTTTTACCTTATCTCAAACTTTTTTACCTAAAATAGCTTTTCATACAGGACTTTCATTAGAAATTTTTGGTAATTCTGCCAAAATATCAGATTCCGTAGAACCAACTATTTTATAATCTTGCTCTTCATCATCTTCCAAATCTAATAATGTAACAACATCTCACATATTAACTCTATTAGCATCTTTATTATTATCATCCTCATCAATTAATTCAATATTTTTTAGCTGTTCCTCTAAATCAGATATTCTTATTTCAACTTGAGATTGTTCATTTCTAGCATCTTCATATTCTGAGTTTTCTGATAGATCTCAGAAACTTATAGCTTCTTTAAGTTTTTCAGCTATTTCAACTCTTTTCCCATTTTTTAAAAATTCTAATTCATCTTGCAACTTTTTCAATCAGTCAGCAGTAACATAAATTTTTGTCATAATTATTTTGTTTAGTTATTAAAATATTTATTTGTAATTTACAAGTATTTTTTTCACTTCTTCATATTTTGATTTAGCTACTTTTAAACCAAAAACTCTGTTATCTTTTGTTAAAATTAATCTAACTTTTCAATCATCAAAATCTTTTAAAAAATTTATAAAAAAAGATTTTTCTCAGAAATTATTTACTTCATTTATTTTGAAATTAGATTCAGAAGAAACAACATTAAATATATCTTTTACTTCAGAATAATTTTTTGTAACAAATAAATAAATAGTCAAATCTGGAGAGTAATATTCAAAATATTCATCTGGATATTCGTCTGTAGCATTAAACAAAGTAGAATGAGATTCTAATTTTGTAAGATTATAAGAAGAAAACAACGATAAAAATTTTTTATCAAATTCATTCATTTCTAATTTAATAGAAATTTCTTCAGAATTAATTTTTACTTTTGCTAAATTAGCTTCCACCATTCATAAAGAAGTTTCAGTAATTCATGAAGAATAACTTTCTATAGTTTTCTGATCTAAAGAATAATTATCATTTACTTCCAAATTAAATTCATCATTTTTTAAAGTTCTAAGTAAAAAACGATAATCTTCACTAAAGTAATAAACTATTATATTGAGCAGAAAACCCGTTATCAAAAGTAAAAAAATATAAATATTTTTTTTTATATCACTTTGCATTTTTATAATTTCTTATTTTTTAACTTTTATTGAAGAATATTCCATTTCAACAGGAGTATCTCTTCAAAGAATATTAACTATCATTTTTACAGAACCTTTTTTATCATTAATTTCTGTAATTGCTCATTCATTTCATTCAAAAGCTCAAGAAGTAATAACTGCCATATCTCAAACTTTTAAAGCAGTTTCATAAATATTTGAATTCTCTTCAACTTTTCATTTTAATTTAGCTAATTCTTCTGCACTTACTGGAACAGGAATATTTCAAGCTCACAAAAATCAAGTAACATTTGGTGTATTTCTAACAATATACCAACTTTCATTTGTTACAACCATTTGCACCAAAATATAACCTGGTAAAATATTTTTTTTCTTTTTTACCTTATTTCATCAAGCTCTAACAGAAACTGTATCATGAGTTGGAACATAAACATCCAAAATATAATCTTCCATAGAAAAACTTTCTCTTCTTTGAAAAAGAGATTGTTTTACATTTTCTTCTGTACCTGAAATAACTTGTATAACATACCATTCAGCTTTACCTAATGCCATTTTTTATTTTATTAAAATATAAATTAAATATTATTTTCAAACTAGATCTTTCAAAAAGAAAAGTCATTCAGAAAATAAAGTTCCAAAAATGAAAAGATAAATACCAAACAAAACTAAAACAGTTAAAACAATAATAAAATATTTTTTTGTTTCTTCTCTTGTTGGCCAAACAACATGTTTTAATTCGCGAATAGAATCTTTAAAAAAACTTCTATTAAAATATAAAATAATAATCAACAATACTAAAAAAATAGCTAATACTATTTGCTCCCAATATATTCACAATGATAAAAACTTCTCGTACATAAAAACAAAATTAATAGTAATAAAAAAATGTTGCAGTTTATTCTTTGCAACATTTGTCAAGACACATTCTATTATTTTTTCATAAAAAAGCAAAAAAAAAATTAAAAATGTGTAGAAAACAAAATTAAAAATGTGTGAAAAAAAATTTTAAAAATGTATTAGATTATAAATATAAAAATTGGACTACACTAATTTCACAAAAAATAGCAAATCATAATTTTATATTTTTATCTTTAAATTTTGGATTCTTATTTAAAAATATTTCTACATTTCATTTCAACTGATTTATTTCCTGATTATTTATTCTTTTCTCGTTTAATTTACACTCTAAAAAAACAATATTATTCTTTTCATCTGTATAAATTATGTCAATTTCATTGTTTTTTCTATCTAACCAACTTCAAATACGAGTAAAAACAAAGTCTAATTTTCATTTTTTGTTTTCTTCTATTAAGAACTCTTTTACCAACTTCTCAAATTTAAATCATTTATAAATATTAAATTCTTCAATAACTCATTTCAAAACTAATTCATAAAGTCATAACTCAAATTTATCTTTATTCAAGTAAATATATTTAAACCAAAAATTAAGAAAATTATCTTTAATTTTATAAGTACTTACATTTTTTTTCTCTTCGAAAATTGGATAATTAACTTCTAAAATGTCATAAATATCTATTAAATCTTTTAAGTAAATATCTATTTCTCCTGTTTGCAATCATACAGATAGCATTATTTCACTTCTTTTATTTTTTCAATTAGAAACACTTTCTAATATTGAAAATAATCTTTTATATTTAAGTCAAAACTCTTCTATCAAGATATCTTTTCACTCATTCTTTAAAATTGCAAATTCACTAAAAAACAACTCTCTTAGAATATTTTCTAAAGAATAGAAATTATAATTTTCCCTATAAATAGATTTTAGATAATATGCTACTCATCAAAATATACTATAAATATCAAGCAATATTTTATGGTTATAATTTTCCTGGAAAATATCTTTCAAAATCTCTATCTGAGTTTCTAGATTAAATTCTTTTAAATATAAATTAAATGTTGATCTTTTATAAAGTGGTTCTTTAGCATTTTCAAATATTTTTACCATCATTGATTGCAAACTACCTAAAACAATTATTTTTTTCTGGGATATATTTTGAAATTCATCTATTTTTTTTTGGAAAATTCAAAAAATAGATTTATCAATACTGTTAAAATTTTGAAATTCATCTATAACAAGTAAATCAACAAAATTCTGTAAAAAGAAAAAATCAAGTAAGTCATCTATTGAAGTGAAACTATATTTAAGCTTAGTTTTCTCAAAAAAATATTTCTCTTGTTTTTTTAAAAAAACTCCTAAATCATTTTTTTCCACAAAAATATAATAGAAATCTTTTTGTAAAATATTTTTATTTAAATGATTTACAAGTTCTGTTTTTCAGATTCTTCTTTTTCATAGTAAATAAATAAATTCAAAATTAGCTGAATTTATTTTATCTGACAAAATTTGTATTTCCTTTTTTCTATTATAAAATTTCACAATCCATATATTATAGTATAATATATTTATAGTATAATATGATTATACTATAAAGTCAAATTTTTTACAAAAAAAAACTCTATCGTCCCGTTTCAAATCCGACCAGTTTTGTTAGATTCAAAACTTGGAC
>JBBILU010000017.1:11147-24268 GCA_037444775.1 Candidatus Altimarinota bacterium | reverse complement strand
ATAAAGTCTTTAGCTAAAAGCTAAAGACTTTTTAGTTGCTCTTCAAACTCCCAAAAACTTACAATCTTCACTCACTTAATCTCAAAATCTCTTTCCTTGTCAAAATACACAACAAATTTATTTTCAAATTCACTTTCTTGTAAAAACTTTGTTTCCCTTTCAAAATTCTCAAAAGATAAAAAATAACAAACTTGAACAGCAAGACTTTTTTCTGAAACAACAAAATCTATTTCATAATCATTATTTTTTATATATACAATATTTCAGAAACTTCTAAACAAAGATAAAAAAACAATATTCTCAAATCTCTGTCAAAAATTATTTTTATTAATAAGATTTGTAAATCAAACATCATACAAATAAAACTTTTTTCAAGTTTTTTTATATTTATCAGAAATATCTGTTACAAAAAATATATCTTTAAAATATTCTAGATAATTATACAAACTCTGAATTCAAACTTTTATATTTTGAGATTTAAGTTCATTAAATACTTTTGTATAACTAAATTCTTTTGAATTATTTACAACTATTTTTTTAAATAAATATTTTAAAATATACTCATTTGTAACTCAATATCTTTCCAGTAAATCTTTATAAAGTAAAATCTCAAAATAATTTTTTATTAAATCATATTTTATATCTTTATTATCAATAAAACATAACTCTGGATATGCTCAAAACTTCATATATTTTTGAAGAAGATTTTTCATATTTCACACTTCTTTTGATGTAATAATATTTTCATATTCAGAAAAAGAATTAAAATTCAAAAACTCTTTAAAACTGAGAGGAAAAATTTTTATATCATAAGTTCTTCATCTAAAAACAGTGGAAAGTTCACTTGATAATAATTTACTATTGCTTCAACTAAGGAAAATCTTGTATCATTTATTAAAAAGAAACAAAATATATTGGGAAAAATTTTCTAATTCCTGAATTTCATCAAAAACAAAAAATGGTTCTTTTCAAGGATTAAGCTCATAAAAATCTTGAAGTAACTTTTGAACATCAAAAGTATTTTTTATAAAAGCTGAAAAATCTATAAAAACAATCTGAGAAATATGTATTTTTCAAGAATGCATTAATTCCCTAAGAATATAAAACATAAAATATGTTTTTCAAGCTCTTCTTGGTCAAACAAAAGTGATAATTTTGTTTAATTCCAAAATTTCAAAAGGAAAAGTTATATTTCTTTTTTTGATTATTTTTTGTCCAAAATCATTTTGAAAATCTTTAATTATTTCTTTATACATAGTTATAATAAGAAAAATAATATTATATTTTTCTTATTATACAAGAAAACTATTCAGAATCAAAACTTTTTTTCAAAAAAATCAAGCCAAAAATTTGACCTAACTGATATGATATGATGTTGCAGACAGAAAGTAATTTGTCAAATTTATTTTTTAAATTATGAGATTATCTGAGCAAGAAGGTTTATTGCACAGTTAAAAACAGAACTTGAGTATAGAGATGATACTCCTTTTACTACCATACTAGAAGTTCACCAATCTGAAACTTTTGAAGAAATACAAAAAGTTTTAAAGGAGAATTGATACAACATTACTATTATTGATGAAAAATCTAATCTAGAAACAATTAACCAAATGTATGAAATAATTTCACAAGCTGAGGCAAGACAAAGAGATCCCTCTACACTAGAAACATCTGGGAAAGTAGCTTTTATATTAAATTGATTAAAAGATCCATGAATAAATAATAACACTTGAATAATAAACTTTAGTCCAGAAAGCTATTTATTTATGAAAGAGAAATATAATAACTAAAAAGTCTTTAGCTTTTAGCTAAAGACTTTTTTATAAATTTCATACTAAATTTTATTAGCTATAGAACTCAGTAATAAATCTATTTCACTGGACTTTTGTATTTGAGAAGCAATCTTTTTATCTTCAAAATATTCTCTTAATTCATCAAAAACTGGATGGTTTTGATTTGTATTAAAATCAATAACAAAAGTATCTTGAATTGTAGATATAACTTTATTTAAAGGAAAATTTTGTATAATAATTTGTGTCATAAATAATTTTTAAGAATAAACTATTAATAATATATACTAAATTATCAAAAAATCAAAATTTTTTAAAAACCTTAAAAAGTCTTTAGCTAAAAGCTAAAGACTTTTTAGTTGCTCTTCAAATTCCCAAAAACTTACAATCTTCACTCATTTAATCTCAAAATCTCTTTCTTTATCAAAATACACAACAAATTTATTTTCAAATGAACTTTCTTGTAAAAACTTTGTTTCCCTTTCAAAATTCTCAAAAGATAAAAAATAACAAACTTGTACAGCAATATTTTTTTCTGAAACAACAAAATCTATTTCATAACTTGACTTCTTTCTATAACAAACACTTTCAAACTTTCTCACTAATTCAAGAAAAATAATATTTTCAAACCTTTGTCAAAAATTCTCTAAAAAAATAATATTATTATATCAAACATCATAAAAAAATAGCTTTTTTGCCCCTTTTATGTGCTCATCATTTATTTCTTTTACAAAAAATATTTCCTTTAAATATTCCAAATAATTATAAATAGTTTGCTTTCATATCTTAATATTTTGAGATTTCAAATCGTTAAAAAATTTATTTATATTAAATTCTTTTGTTATTCAAAGCAAAAGATTTTTTATAAGAAATTTTATAACAAATTCATTTTCTATTCAATATCTTTCAAGCAAATCTTTATACAAAAGTAAAGAAAAATATGATTTTATCAGTTCTTGCTTGGTTTCTTTATTTTTTGCTAAAACAATCTCTGGATAAGCTCAAAAATCTATAAATTCTTTGAGTAAATTTTTCATTTCTCATATTTTTGCTTCTGTATAAACAAATTTATTATCAAAATTCTTAAAATATAAAAACTCCTCAAAGTTCAAAGGAAACACTTTTACATCTATACTTCTTCATCTAAAAATAGTAGAAAGCTCTGAAGAAAGCAACTTTGAATTTGATCAACTAAGAAATATTTTATAATTATTATTAAAAATATACATAACTACTTTTGAGAAATTTTCTAATTCCTGAATTTCATCAAATACAAAAAATGGCTTTTTGTAAGGAAATAATGTAAAAAATTCTTCTAATAATTTTTCAATATCAAAATTATCATACAAGAAAGAAGTAAAATCTATAAAAACAATCTGTTCTGGTTCTATTTTATTATCTTGCACTAATTTTTGAAGAATAGAAAACATAAAATATGTTTTTCAAGCTCTTCTTGGTCAAATAAATGAGATTATTTTATGTAATTCTAAATAATCAGAATTAAATAAAATCTTCCTTTCCAAAACATTTACTCAAGAAATAAGCTCTTGTCATTTCAAAATTAATCTTTTATAATCATTCATATAAGACATATTTAATTATTAATAGTCTTATTATATAAGACTATCTTAGGAAAGCAAATTTTTTTATTTATAAAAGAATCTTTAGCTAAAAGCTAAAGATTCTTTTATAAATTTTTCTTGAAACTCTCATCACTCACTCCAAAACTCAAATCAAGTTTTTGCTTGTCAAATAAGCATTTCTACTCATTTACAAACTTTAATTTCGTTAAGATGTTTCATAGAAACATCTCTACTAAGAATTTTATTATATTCTAAAATTTTTTCAACAATTGGAGTATTTCATTTTCTAGAGTCATAAACAGCTTCAAAATACAATAATGTTTTTTCTAAAATTTTTTCTAATTCTTCAAGCAAAATTGGAGACTTTGGCAAATTTTCTTTAAATCAAAAAGGCAAAGTATTTATTATTAAAAGATTTTCTAAAGAATTTTTTTCTATAATTTCAAATAAAGAATCTAATGAGGAAACATCATAAATCATTGTATAAAGTTTTTGTTCTTCTTTTAAAAATTTAGAAAAATGTTTTTCCAAGTCATCTAAATTTTCTTTACTTCTATTTAAAACATAAATACTTTTTATTCACATTTCTATCAAAGCTCAAATAGCTGACCTAGAAGCTCATCAAGCTCAAAGAACAATAGCATTATATTTTATTATTGTATCATCTCATACAAAAGAAAAAACTTTTTCATCAGAAAATAACTTCTCTAAAATTGGATTTTTTACTCAATCAATATCAGTATTTGTTCAAAATATTTTTCAATTTTTTTTATATAAAGTGTTTACTGCTCAAACAAGCAAAGCTCTCAAATCAAGTTTTCAAAGAGTTTCTAAATATTCAAACATATTTATTTTATAAGGCATTGTAACATTTCATCACAAATAATTCTCATTAGATTCAAGAAAATCCACAAATTCTTTTACAATTTCTTTAGAAGTTTTTTCATAATTTGATAAAACTGGAGTCAAAGTATAAAAAAACTTTTTTTCGTTTGATAAAAAACTTGATGAAAAATTGTGCATAAAAGGGCTAAAACTTCCTGAAATTTGTTCTGCTCAAAGAAAGAAAACTTGTTTTAAATAATCTTTACTTTCTAACAACTTTTCTTTTATTTCATCTGAAAAATTAAGATTATTTATATTTTCTAAAGTGAATTTTTCATGAAATTCTAAACTTTGTCAAAATAAAATACTTTGCTTAGAATAAGCTTTATCTTGATAATAGACTTGTTTATATAATTCTATATAATCAATTTGTCAAGGAGCTGAAATATTTTCTCAAAAACTTCAAAAACTCATAAAACAATTTTTCATAGACAAAGTTTTTATTCTAGTTTCAAGTCAAAGTTCTCACATAGAAATAAAACAAAAACTTCAATCAACTTTTTTAACCAAATCATAAATTTTTTGAACATCAGACTTTTCTTGTGGCATACAAGCTATTTTGTAAACTTTTGGAGAAAATTTTTGCATTTTTTTTAAAACATTTTCTAACTCCTCCAAAGAAGGAGTTTTTTGAAAATCATGAAAAGAAATAACTACCTCCCCCTTCCCATTCTTACTAAGAAGTAGGGAAAGTTGAATACTTTTTTGAAATATTTTCACATTCTGAATTTTTTCTAATGTTTTCAACTCTACATCAACAAAATCAGCTCAAAATTCTAAACATTTGCTCAAAAGTTCTAAACTTTGTTCTGGAGTTCAATTAAAATTTCATCATTCAAAACTAGCTCTATTTGTACAAATAACTTTTTTAGGACATTTTTTTATAAATTCTTTTAAAATATTTAAGTTAACCTTATAATCCCCTAAAATAGGGGATGAAGAAACTTGCTTTCCTCCTATTTTAGGAGGTAGGAGGTAATTTCTTTCAAAAATTAAGTCAAGTCTCAATTCAACAAATTTTATTTTTCTATCAAACTTTATTTTTTCATAAATTTCATCTACTTTTTCTAATGAAGTTATAGGAATACAAATTCATCAATAATTTAGTTTTTGCTTTATTTCTTGCAAAGTTTGCTCTAATGTTCAATTATTATCTACACTGAAATCGCAATTACTTTTATAAATTTCCTTTCTTTTTTCAAAAATTTCTTCTAATTCTTCCAAAACACTTTTTCAAGTCAAAGAATTTCTTGTGTTTCAAGACTTTTCATCTTGTTCAATTCTAGAAGCTATTTTTTCAAGTGATGTTTCTAAATAAATTATATTCAAATTTAAACCACCCTCTAGCCCCCTCCTTATCAAGGAGGGAGCATTTAGAACTTCTATATTTCTTTCAAAAATAACTGTTCATCATCAAAGAGAAAAAACCAAACTTTTTCATTTGAAAATTTGCTTATTTAAAACTTCTTTCAAAAATTCATGTTCTTTATTTCTGAATTCTTCCCATCAAGCTTTGTCTATATATTCAGATAATTTAGATATTTCAAAAAATTGTTCTTTTGCTTTTCATAAAATGTAATTATCTAAATCTACAAAATCATATCATTTTTCAAAAGCAAGTTTTTTTCAAATCGTAGATTTTCCAGTTCACCTCATTCAATATAAAACTATTATTTCCATATAGAGTTTTTATTATTGTATAAACTTTTTATTTTTTATAAATTATATTAAATTGAGGAACTCCCCAGTCTCAATAAAATGTTTTAGAATTCCCATTATAAGCAAATTGTGCAAAAGGTCATCCATCAAGCATAACAATATTTTTTTCATCAACTCAATACAATTTTATTATTTCATTCATTTCAGCTTCACTTTTTCCTGACTTCAAGAGATTTTTTGAAAAAATGGCTTAGTATAGCCAATTATCAGAAAATCGTAGGCACAACTTTTTTTAATTATCTATTTATTTTTTGTACATTTCTGTTCCACTTCTTTCATATAGTTTTATAAATATTGCTAGCTATCTCAGATATATTAGAAGGCAGGAAATACTTATCTTTAACATTAGTTTTATCAAATATAATACTTCATTGTACCCTTAATAATTCTCTTCTAATAACTTTTGGAGAATAATTATATCAATTTAATTCAAGTCTGTATTCTAAATGCCTAACTAAGTTTTGTTTATTAATTTTAATCTAAAAACAGTATATTCAGAAAAAATCTTTATTAATTACAAAGCACAACATTTCTGTTTTTTTTAAACCCTTATTTAAAGCCATTTTTACTTTTATGCATAGACACAATCTCTTGAAGTCAGGAAAAAATATGACTGGTTTGTAACCAAGAATAATCAGCTTTATAAACAGAACTATTTTTTATATTTTCATTTTTCATATTACATTTTTTGGAAAATAAATATGTATTATTTTAATAACTTCAAATCTTTTTCTAGCTCTGCAAAACTCTCTTTTTTTTCTATTGTTACCTTATCTTCTCTAAACTTTTTATAGAGAATTTCTGTTTTTTCTACAGCCAAACTATGAGATATTTTTCAATAATTATCAAGAATTTCTTTTCAATTCATTTTCAAAATTAATTCTAATCTTTCTATCCAATCAGACATTTTCATAACTATCTTAGATTCAGCCATACTTTCAGCAAAAGCTAGATATTGTTCAACTAATAATCACAAAGTTTTCATTTCATTTTCATTCAAATAATTTTTAGCAATACTAAGATCTTTTTTAGAAATGTGTTTTTCACTTTCTTTATCAAAAGACTGCATTCAAAAAAAAGGTTTTGAAATATCAATTCTACTATGCACTAGTTCTGCTGCTGTTTTTTGGCTAACTGCCCACAATAATTTATTTTGAACCATTTTGAAAAATAAAATTGTTTTATCATCTTTTGGGTCATAATCAATGCTTGTAGTATAAATATCTTTTATTTTTTGATAAAAAATTCTTTCAGATAACCTAATTTCTCTTAATTTATTTTGAAGTTTATCAAAATATTGTGTAGATTTTCCTGATTTGATTTTTTCTTCATTAAGTGAAAAACCTTGAGTTAAATATTCTTTTAACCTTTTAGTTGCCCAAATTCTAAATTGTGTTCACTGTTTGGATTTTACTCTATATCAAACTGCAATAATTACATCAAGATTGTAGTAGTTTGTTGGCTTAACAATTCAATTGTGAGTTTTTTGCACAATTGAATTTTCTTCAAATAATTCTCATTCCTCATAAATATTTTTTATATGTTTTACAATAGTACTTCTCTCTTTTCAAAACAGTTCTCAAATTTGACTTTGAGTCATCCAAAAAGTTTCATTTTCAACTAAAATATCAACAGATATGTTTCCATTATCTGCTTGGTAAATTATTATATTATTTTCATTTTTCATATTACATTTTTTGGAAAATAAATAAATGTTCATGCATAATAAGAAGAAAATTTGCTTCTTTGGATTTGTTCACCCAAAAACCTGTAGCTTTGCAATTATGTTGAACTTTTACAATATCTTCTTTAAGTTCAAAACCAACTTTTAAAAATTTTTTCATTACACTAAAAGCCAAAGGAATATACATTTTTTTTCTTCTTGTATCTCACATCAAAACAGCACAAAATCAACCTTTTTTCAAAACTCTAAAACTTTCTTTTGCTACTTTTTTCATCTGTTTGCAAAAAATATTTATATCATGAATATTAGAAAGATCTTCTGGAATTTGTTTTTCACTGTACTGAATAATATCTGCATAAGGAGGATGCATAAGCACAAAATCAATGCTTTCTTTTTTCAAATCTTTATTTTTTTGAGTTGCATTATGAAGTTTTATTTTAATTTTTGGATCCTTTTCTGATTCAAAATCAAGCAAACTTTCAGTGAGTTCAATTGCTTTTGGATTTATATCATAACAAAGCAAATTTCTTCATAAAAGTTTTGCTTCAATAGCAGTTGTTCAACCTCAAATCATAGGATCAAGGCAATAATCTCCTTCCTTTGAATATCTCAAAAAAAGATTTCTCACAACTTCAGGAGACCAGTTTCATCTCCATTTTGAGTTATGAGTCATCCAGTTTCATCTGCGAGGGAAAGACCAAACAGTAGTACATTCTTGTTCAAAATCTGTTGGTGGAAGTTTTAGTTTAGGCATTTTTATATAGTTTGTAAATATAATCATTCATTGTTATCCCAATCTCTATCTATAAATTTTTCTTCATTATATTCTCTTGTTAGTTCAACATTTTCAAATAATTCTAATTCTTTATCACTACTTTTTCTTGAAAAATACCAATCCCAATTTTTCCCACAAAATATGAAAGAGTCCATATTTGTATTTTCTCTTATTCTATGATTTGGCAAACAATACAGTTTTTTAAACTTTAGACTTTTTAATCAATCAATCATCTTTTTCTTTTAATGAAATAATAATTTCTAGTCAAAGAAAATCTAATATTTTTTGCAAAGTGGGATTTTCAAAATTTTTTGTTCTAATAGCTTTATAAAAATTTTGTCTTGAAACTCAAAGTTCAGCATAAATATTTGATTGTTTTAATCATTTTTTTTGTAAAATTTCTTTTATTTCTTTTTCTAGCATAATTATTATATTCATTTTTAAAAGAAGTCAACTAATTTAGTTTACTTTATAAACTTAGCCCCCAAATAGCCGATATTCAATTTATATATAATCAAAGTCATAAAGTTAAAACCTGTGTGTTTATGTTTGTATAAAATGAAACTTGTCAATATTTTTCATAATTTTTAAAAAATTAGATAATAATCCATATAAGGAAATTAATCAAATACCAACTATAAGGAGCCACTCAGGGCAAAGTTTATAAAATTAACTCATCTAAAATTCAATCTTTCAACATAGAAATATTAAAAATATTTCAACTTGTTCCATTGTAAGCCTCTTCTAAAGGTTTTAAAGCTGTTTGCCACCCTAATCAATCTGTTACCCAAATTAAATTAATATTTTGTTTTTGCAAAAAATGATATAATCAAGAAAATTCTCAAGCTACAGCTTTTAATTTACTTCATCCTCAACCATAAAAATTTGTTTCAAATAAATAAACTTTTGCTCAAGTAAATATTGCAAAATCAAATCTTCTGCTTGATTTATCACTTTCTACTTTTATTTTCCAATTTTCAAAAATCCATTTTGCAGTTACCTGATCTTTATACTGAAAACCTTTTTTTTCTGAAAAGTCTTTTATAAAATCCAAAACTATATTTTCCATTAAAGTTCAGCTTCTATTTTTTCTTGCATTAGAGTCTAAACCTGTTTCTATTCAAAAAACATAATCATTCAAATTTGAAATATATTTGTTTTCAAAAAGTTCTTTTAATCAAGACTTTTTAAAAAAATTTAATAACTTTTCTTCTCAATCTTCAACTATATGACAACTTTTATCAAATAAATATGAAACATCATAAATACTTTTTGTTTTATCATTCAAAACCAAATGAAACTTTTCTCTTACAGCTAATAAAATTGGTAAAACTTCTCTAGTTTCTGGATAACTTTTAATAATTTCTAAAAACTTTTTTTCAATGTCTTTTTCTCAAAGCAAAGAATTTAGAATATTTAAAGAAACTTTTATTTTAAAAGTATTTCTTTTTATTTTTTCAAAATCACAATAATAGCTCCAAGTAAAAATTGTTGGAGTAAAAGTTGAAGTTAAGTTTTGGAATGTTTGCATAGGTTATAAAATTTATCAATCAATATAAATATAAGTACTCTTATCTTTTACCAAATTAAAAAGCTTGACCATTTCATCAACTTGCAATCAAATACATCAAGGAGTTCTTTTCATTTCATCTGTATCCCAATACCACCAGTGAGCATTACCATGAATATATATAAATCTTTCTTTTGTATTAGAATTTTTTCTTTCTAATCAATCTAATTGTAAAATTCTTCCATACATTCATGGCATAATTTCTCATTTTAAGGGAGGTAAAATTACATCTGTAGGTTTTCTTCAAACAAATTTCATATATGGTTTTTCTCAATCTCATATATAATCTATAACTTTTAATAATCAAGGAGGTGTTTTTCAAGAATTAGGGTCAGATCAAAAACCACTTTTTCAAGTTACACATCTTGATAAAAAAATTAGATTTCAATAATCCTCACAATCATAACATTTCAATAAATTATCTCAAGATACAAGTATAATTCTTTGAGCAACTTCTTCTATAGTTTTTTCTAAAACTCATGTTTCTATTTTAGAATTTATATAAGCACATACTTCTTCAAATTCCATATTTAATTTATTTATAAACTAATAATTCATAACCACAATCTCCTCAACTTTTCCCCTTCCACTTGCCTTGCTATTTATCATCCTATTTGCCTTCACAATTTCAAACTTAAAGCCAGAATATATTTCTCTTATAAAATCTGTATTGTGATTAGAAAGCATAAACTTTACTCATTTTGCATCTAGCTTTCTGCAAAGCTCAGATAAATTTTTTTGCATATCTCTACCAAATCAAGAACTATCATAACTGGTAAAATTTGCTGAATCTGTCAAAACATCATATGGTGGGTCAAAGTACACAAAATCTCAATATTCAGCATTTTGCAAAACCTTTTCAAAAGTTTGGAGCTTAATTATTGCATCTGTTTTGTTTAAAAGTTTTGAAGTATTTAAAATATTTTCTTCTTGCACAAAATCAGGATTGGCATATTTTCCCATTGGAACATTAAATTGTCATTTAGAATTTACTCTATACAATCAGTTAAAACAAGTTCTATTCAAAAAAATAAATCTTCCTGCTCTTTCTACTTCACTAAAAATATTTTGCCAATTTTCTTCTCTGTCCCAAGCCCTTATTTTTTCATAAAATTCTTTGGAATGTTCCAAAGTTTTCAAAAATGAAATAAGCTCTTTTGGACTTTTTTTAATTGTTGCATAGACATTTATAAGCTCTGCATTTATATCACTCAAAAAACTTTGTTTCTTTTGCAAATGAAAAAAAACTGCTCCACCTCATAAAAAAGGTTCATGATAATTATTGAAATTTTTGGGAAATAAATTTTGAAATTGTGCTATAAGTTGCCTTTTTCATCAAACCCATTTTATAAAAGGTTTTGCTTGAATCATTGCAATATTTTCTTCAAAAAAACTTTCAGCTTCTTTTTCTCAAGCAAAATTCAAATGTTCCCACCATAATTTCACTTGTAAAATACTCAGTCCAAATTTTATGGCAATGCTATGTAAGACTAATTCTGACATTTTATAAAAGTTTTAAAAAAATATTTTTCTACCCAAAAACTTTTTCCCAAATTTTTTCTTCAAAAGTTTTCATAATTTCAAAATCAGAATCAATTTCATGATCAAATCAAAGTATGTGCAAACTAGAATGAATAACTAATTTATAAAATTCTAATTCACTTCAAAGCTTATATTCTTTTCATTGTTCTATAATTTTATTTTCTGTCAAAATAATTTCTCAAGCAGTTTCTTCTTGCTTTAGCTTAGAGAAATCTTCAAAATAATGAAAACTCAAAACATCCGTAACATAATCTTTTTGTCTATAATTTTTATTAAGTTCTTTTATTTCTTCTTCACTTACAAAAACTATATTTAAAGTTCATTTTTGTTTTTTTTCTAAAACTATTTGCTGAATTTTTTCAAAAATTTTGTCCAAAATTTTTTCTTGAATCAAAAAACTTTTTGGAAAATTTATAATTTTATATTTAAACATTTTACCTATTTGGATTAGTTGTAACTACTTGTTCTTCGTAATATGAAGCTATTACTTGAATTCAAACATGCTCACTTCAAGCAAAAAATAATCATTGCCCAACTCAAGCATTCAAAAGAATATATTTTTCTTGTTCTGTTAATTTGAACACATTTTGCAAAACATCTATAGAAGCACTTGATTGTTTCAAAAGTAACTGAATTGAAGAGTTCGTAACAATTGGTTTTCAATAATCACTTCTAACGAAATCTTCCACATCTTGAGTAATTGTAGTTATTCCCAGTCAATATTTTCTAGCTCTTTTTACAAGTCAAAACAAAAATTTAGCAGAATCATTATATTGCATAATATTCCAAGCCTCATCAACTATTAATAATCTTTTTTTCTGACTACTTCTAACCTTATTCCAAATATAATTTAAAATAACATACATCGCAATTGGTCTTAACATATCATCCAAATCTCTAACTGAAAAAATTTGAAGTCATTCACTCAAAACTACATTTGTTCTATTTGAAAATATTCAAGAAAAAATTCAAATTGTAAATTTTTCTATTCTTCTAACTAGAGAATTTGCTCAATCCATAGTCTCTAAAACATCTTGTAAATCTTTCATTACAGGCATTTCTTTTCATTCAGTTTTGTCATCATCAAGAGTAATTCATTTCAAACTATAAGTTGTAACAATTGCCTTTTCCATAATTGAAGATTCTTCTGGAGTTAATTGTCCAAGCATAAGATTCATAAGTCAAAGCAAATTTATAACAGCACTTCTAAGTAAATCTCACGGTTTTTCATCTTTATCTTTCATTCAAAGTGGTAAATCAAAAGGATTTATTCTTTGATTAGAATTTAATGAAACATCCAGATAAGAACCTCAAACTTGATTAACCAAAGCTTTATATTCATTTTCTGGATCTATTACAATTACATCAGTTCACACCATCAAACTTCTAAGAATTTCTAGTTTCACAGCAAAAGATTTTCAACCTCAAGATTTCGCGAAAACACACATATTTGCATTTTCTGATTTGAATCTATCAAACAAAATCAAAGAATTATTATGAGTATTTACTCAATACAAAATTCAATCATCATGACTTAGAGTAGATGAAGAAAAAGGAAAAGTTGTAGAAAGTC
>JBBILU010000017.1:0-11047 GCA_037444775.1 Candidatus Altimarinota bacterium | reverse complement strand
ATACTTCTTTCTGAATTCAATTGAACAAGTCTTTTTTTCAAATATTTTTGAATATTTGCTGAATCAACTGGATAAACAAACAAACTCATATCAAATTTAACATCCCAATTTATTATTGGGGAAAGCCAATTTCACTCCAAAAAAGTTGGATAAGAATACACAAAAAAAGTTTTTGCAAAAGTATTATTAATCTTAATTTTATCAGGAAAAATTTTCATAAAAGCTGGAGAAATAACATCTTTTATATAAGCCAAAGCCTCTTTATATTCTTTTTCTGCCTCAATAATTTTTTTATTATCTTCTTTAGAATTAGAATCCAAATTTAATTCTGATTTTTTTTCAATTTCAATACTTTTTTCTTCAATTTTCGTTTTAAATCAAAAAGTGTCTCCAGAATATCTTTTTGTTACCAAAGAAACTAATTTTTCTTGTTCCATTTTTTTTAAGTTAGTGTTATTAAGTTGATTTTTCTTCACATATAATAAAAAAAAAACTAGATTTTACAAGTTATCTAGCTTTTTTTTAACCCTTTACAAAAGCATAAATTATATGCCTAATATTAAACTATAATTTAAATTTGTTTTAATAATCGTATTAATTTGAATAATAAGTTTTTAACAAATAATTTTTATTTATTTGCAATATCTGTTTTCTTATCCCAATGCCACTCTGTTAAAACTTCGTTTGGAATAAGACTTTCTACATCCTTTTCCTTTTCATAGTTTGCAGATTTGTATTGAATCACCACCAAAGTAATATCATCAAGCTGAACATGTTTATATCACATAAATTTAGAAAGATTTATTGTAATATTATTAAAAACACTCATCGCAGATTTATATCAACTTCAATAAAGCTCTGGAGCCTTTTCTATTGCTTCAATAATATTATCTTCTCAAAACATTTTTTCTTCTCAATTTTTAAAGGGTCTATTAATAGCTTCAGAAACTCAATCACTATACAAAACAATAATATCATTTTCTTCAAATTGAACTCTTTTTTCTTGTAATAATTTATGTGCATCTTTTATCATTCATAAAGCAACTCAACCGGATTTTACTTTAAAACATTTCTTTTTATTGTGTTTATAAATAAGTAAATATTCATGTCAAGCTCCTGTCATATAAAGTTTTTTATTTAATTCATCCCATCTCACAAGAAGCATACTCATAAGTAAATTTGCTTTAACACGAGGTTTCAAAATTTCGTTTGTATTAGATAGAATTTGAGCTCAAGAAATAAATAATTTAGAGAATCAACTTACCAAAGCATTTACCATAATCATTATAAATCAAGCTCAAACTCAATGACCTGTTGCATCTCAAACATAAATATAATAATTATCTCATTGTTTAATAATATCATAAGAATCTCAACCAATTTCTGCTGCTGGTTTTGATTTTGCAATTACATTTAATGATGGAATTTCTATAAGTTTTTTTGAAAGCATTTGTCATTGAATTTCTTTTCACAAATCAACTTCTGATTTAATTTCTCTTCCGTGCAAAAATTCATCTTTTATACTTTTTAGTGAATTCAAAATTACATTAAAAAATTTTATTATTGTGTTCAAATGAGGGTTTTCAGAATTTTCAACCCTAATATCTTTTCATTTCAATTCCCCGTTTATGAATTTTCAAATTGCTGATTCTATTTCTAAAATAGGTGCTTCATAAAACCTTTTTATCAAATAAATAATAATTATACTTTCAGCAAAAAATATTATTATTAAAATCATATATTTAAAAAATATTCCAGTAGAAACAAAACTCCCAGAAAAAACAGCAAATAAAATAATATTTACTACTCAGATAAGAAAAACTACGAAATATAATGATTTAAATAATTTATTCATAAAAAAAGTTATATATTAAAATTTAAAGTAATTTTAACATATAACTTAATTAAATTCAAAAATTTTGATGTTTTTTTAAACTATCTTAATTTCAACTCTATTTTTCTTAATATTCCAATTTATTCAAACTTTAACTATTTCTTTAGAATCTTGTAATTGTGGAACATATAATTGATCAATATGAGTTTTTAAATCCAAGTTTTGAATCTAGTAAAACTGGTCGGATTTGAAACAGGACAATACATCTTTAAATTTTTGTCGTGTAGTTAGATTCATTAATAAAAGCATAATTTTTAATTTTAAAGTTCTATTTATATTTCTTTAAAAAGTCTAAAATATTGTAATGTTTTACTCATTCATAATTATTTGTAAAAAATATATCCGAACTTACTACAATTTTTTCCCATCAATCTTTAATACTACATAAATTTCAAAATTCTCTTTCTATAACTTTTTCATTTGCCAAACTATATGCTACTTGAATATACTTTTTTATTCATTGTTTTTCTATTATAAAATCTATTTCTTTTTCTCATAAAATCCCTACTTTTAGATCATATCAATTTGAAATTAAATGGTTATATACCAAATTTTCATATATTCATCAAATATCATCTTTAATACTCAAGCCAACTAAAGCATTTCTTATTCATAAGTCAAAGGAATAAATTTTTTTTGTAATTTCAAATATTTTCTTTCCTCTAATGTCATACCTCAATACTTCATCAAAAAGGTAGGAATTTAAGCTAAAATCTATATAATTCAAAATAGTTTCTACAGAAGTTTTTATATTTTCTTTTTTAAGAAAATCTGAAATATTTTTAGAATTTATAAGGTTTCCAAACTCTTTGAATAAAAATTTATGTATATTTTTCAAAAGAGTTGAGTTTCTAATATTTTCATATTCAAGTAAATCTTTTACAAAAATAGTATTATATACTCATTTTAAATATTCCAATTTTATATTTTCATCTGCAATAGAGGTTAAAGCTGGAAGTCATCAGTATGTAACATATTCTGTAAGTAAATCAGAATTTATTTCTTTTTGTTTAAAAAATGAAAATTCTTGCAAAGAAAGTGGATAAATCTTTTTAGAAATATATCTTCATCTTAGTTTTGTTCCAATATCTTTTGATAATAATTTAGAATTAGAACCAGTTATAAAAATAATACTTTTAGGAAAACTACTCCAAATAGATAAAATAAATTTTTGCCAATCTTTTATTTCTTGAATTTCATCAACTCACATAAAGAATTCATCTCATACATTATTTTTCTCTTTCCAATCTAAAAAATATGTGTTTAAATGAGAATAATTTTTGATTTCATCAAACTCAATCCATTCTTTATTTATGTATAAAACTGATTTTTCTTCTATCTTTTGTTCTTCTAAAAGTCTATTTATAACTTGAAAAATATAAAAGCTTTTTCAAACTCTTCTAGCTCAAACTATTATTTTGATAAATGGAGCAAAACAAAAACTTGAGAAGTCATCTAAATACTTTTCTCTTTTTTTTACCAAAAGAAGATTTTGTTTTAATCTTTCATTCATAACTTATTTTATTATTCAAGTATAACTGAATTATAGCAGATTTATTTTATTATTCAAGTATAACTGAATAAAAACTTACAAAAACTTTTCTTCAAAATCTTCATAAAAGAAAGGATACAAATCATATTTTCTGAAATAACTTATTTTGAGTCCAGAAATTCTATCAAGTGAAAGTTCTTTGGTCATATATTTTTGCAAAGCTCCAGAATAATTATTTTCTACAAAAGTAAGCTCTTCAACTCAAGCTAAATCTGCCACTAATCTTTCATCTAAAGGTTTTAAAAATTTTACTATTATAAGTCCATATTCTGGATTATTTTTTACAAATTCTTTTGCAGTATAACTAGTAAAACTTGTAACTATTAACACTTTTTTTTGTGTTATTCCCTCTCCTCTAAGGAGAGGGTTAGGGTGAGGTTGTGCTGTTGGATTATATATTTCATATCCACTTATTCCCTCTTTTTCAAAAAAATTTGCTAATTTCTCTTCTCTTTTAATGGTCATTTTTTCCTTCAATTCTGGATTTTCTGAAGTTGCTCCATATTCATCATGTTCATAACTAGTTGCTATAAAATCTCAATCTTTGATTCAAGGATATGTTCTTGGAGAGATACAGTCATCTGTAAAAGAAAATCTTTTGTAATCTGATGTTGGATTTAATTCTATTTTTCCTCTATTTACAGGACAAGAAATAAGTTCTCAAATAGTTGTATTTCCTTCACTGAATTGTTTGTCAACCAAAATAATAACTGGACATTGATACATATCAGCTATATTAAGAGCTTTTCAAGCAAGATAATATCATTCTTCAAGACTAGAAGGAGCTAAAACAACATGAGCAGAATCCACTCAAAACACACAATTTAAAGCAAAATTTAAATCTCAAGCTTCATGAAAAGTTGGAGTTCAAGTGCTTGGTCCAGCTCTTTGAGATAAAATCACAACTACTCAAATTTCTGCCTGAACAGCAAAACTCAAAGCTTCTGTCATCAAAGCAAAACCTCCTCAACTAGTTCAAACCATAGATCTTTTTCATGCAAAACTAGCTCAAAGTGCTGCATTTATAACAGCAATTTCATCTTCTGGTTGTAAAAAATTTACTTTTTTTGAATTGATAATTTCAGTCAAAACTGAACTGGCTGGAGTCATTGGATATGCTGAATAAAATTCTAATTCTGAAGCTATTGCTCCATGAGCTAACATTTTATTTCAATAAGAAGTCTTTTTGGCTGGTCAAATTCTAGAAAATTTTGGTAGGGAATGTAGAGATGTTTCATTCAACATCTCTATATGAAATGTCTCATAAATATTTTTTACAATATCTTTATTTTTTTGTACTGTTTCTTCTCATTTCTTTCAAAAAACTGTTTCAATTTCCTCAAAAATTATTTCTAAATCAAGATTTAATAATTTAGCAAGAACTCAAAGTAAATAAGTATTTTCATATTTATCTTCAATTTCAAGTTCACAAACATTATATGAATTTCTTATAGAAACTCATTTTGATTCTACTTTATCAACCCATTTTTTATTTGCAATAACAAAACCTCCTTCCACTAGCATTGGAAGAGTTTTTTCTAAACAAGTATCATTAAAAGCAATAATAATATCACTTTTTTTAGAAATATATTTAGAATTTTCTGAAATATTTATATCAAACCAGTTTACTCCTCATTTAATAAGTGATTGATATTCAATATCTCCAATCACTTCATATCACATTTTAGCAAAAATCTCAGCTATAATATCGGCTGTTGAATTCATTCCAAGTCCTGCTGGGCCAGTTACTTTTATATTTAAGTGCATTTGTAATTATTAGTTTTAATTATTTTGTTTTTCAAGTTGAAGTTTCTGATCAAGTTCAGGAAATAACTTCAGTTTTTGATGATTCAAGTAATTTATTTAATTCCTCGCTTGTTAAAGTTTTTTCCGTTGTTATTTGTTGTTTTGGACTAAATAAAATTAAAAAAGCTGTTCAAACAACAGATAAAAGTATTCAAAATAAAACAAAAAAAGCTAGAACTTTAACTCAAATATTTCTTTTCATATTTTATAAATTAATTTTTAAGTATTGTAAATCTATACTTTTTTTGCTTTTTTTCAAGAAAATATTTTAAAATACATATATTTTTAACTTTTTATATAAAAAACTTGCAATATTTTATTAAAAAAATAAAATATTTCCCGTATTTATACAATAAAAATAAAAAAACTATGATATTTGAAAAAAAATCAAAGAAATTGAAACTATTTTTTTAAAGAAAATTGGTTTTTTTATTTGTTAAAATAGACCATTTTCTTAAAAAAAAGAAATGGTTTTTTAATTTATATAATAATTTTTTATTATGGAGTATTCTAGAGAAAGCCAAGACAGAATGAAAAAAATAAAGGAATTAAAAGATGCTTGAATTATTCCTTATGCAAATAATTTTAGAGGGAAACAAGATATTCTTTTCATCAGAGAACAAAAAAATTCTATTAAAGAAGTTGATTTTTTAATGGAACATTGAGCAGTATGAGAATTTAAAACTGCTTGAAGAATTATGTTATCTAGATGAATGGGGAAACTTTTATTTATGACTATTAGAGATCACACATGAGATATTCAAGTGTGTTTTATGAAAGATAAAGTTGAATTTAATACAGGGAGCCCCCTATCCCCAACCCTTTCCCCCCAAGGGAGAAAGGGAGATTACAATGTGGTTTCTGAAATAGAAGTTGCAGGAGAAACAAAATCAGCTTTTAAAATTGCTGAAAAATTTTGCCAAGTTTGAGATTATATTTGAGTAATTTGAGACTTATTTATAACTAAACATTGAGAATTGACTTTGTTTGTTAAAGAATTTCAAATTTTGTCAAAAGCAGTGAGACCACTTCCAGAAAAGTTTCATTGAGTAACAGATCAAGAAACTATTTATAGACAAAGATATTTAGATTTGATAACAAATGAAGAAACTTATCAGAGAATGCTTTTTAGAAGCAACTTTTTAAAAAAATTAAGAGAATTTTATCTAAAAAATAATTTCATAGAAATTACTACTCCAACTCTTTGAACATCAGCTAGTTGAGCAGCTGCAAAACCATTTATCACTCAGCACAATGATTTTTGAGAAAATGTCTATCTTAGAATTGCTCCAGAAATTTGACTAAAAATGGCTACAGTTTGAAGATTTGAAAGAGTATTTGAATTTGCTACAAATTTCAGAAATGAAGGTTCTGATCCTTCTCATTTACAAGAATTTAATGTTGTTGAGCATTATGCTGCTTGGTGGAATTTTGAAGATAATATTAAGTTTACTGAAGAAATGTTTGATTATTTATTTAATGAGTTAAATTTAGAAAGAAAAATTTCTGTTAAAGATAAAGAATGAAACTCAAGAATTGCAGATTTTACCACTCCTTTTGAAAGAATTGACTATGTTGAGTGAGTAAAAAAGGCCTGTGGAATAGATGTAAGTGAATATGAAAATTGAGAAGAAGAAAGACTGATAGCTGACATAAAAAAAGCTGGAGTAAGTTTTGAATGAATGGAACAAATGATAGTTCCTACTTTGATAGATTATTTGTATAAAAAAGTTTTGAGACCAAGTATTGTTTGACCAGCTTTTGTTTATAATTACCCAAAAACTTTGCAACCTTTAGCTAGACAAAATGATGCAAATCCAAATATTGTTGAGCAATTTCAATTAGTAGTGAATGGCTGGGAAATAAATAAAGCCTATTCAGAATTAGTTGATCCTAAGATTCAACAAGAGAATTTTGATATTCAGGCTGGAGCAATAGAAAAGTGAGATGAAGAAGCTACGAGGTGAGATGATGATTTTATTCTTGCAATGGAATACTGAATGCCTTGTCAATCAGGTTTTGGTATGGGATTTGATAGAATTTTAGCAATTTTGACTCATCAAGATAATTTGAGAGATGTGGTGCTTTTTCCTTTGATGAAGAGTGAAAAGAAAGAGAAAAAAGAAGAAAAATAGAGAAAACAATGGGAACAATTAAAAAAACTAGTCGGATTTGAAACGGGACGATAGACCAAGAATGAAAATAAAGATTTACAAATAATGAAGTTTTATATAATTTCAAAAAAGTATGCACTATTATTTTAGAAAGTTTATAACCCATATATTAATTAATAAATAACCTCTATGTGAAAATATAATATTGAAGCAGACAATTTTGACTCAGATGATACTTATAATGCAGACCTAAATAAAGATAGAAAGAGAAAAGGAAAACCATGAACATGACGAATGAAAACTGTAGAAGAAGTAGAAAAAATTCTAAAAACTCAAAAAAGTTGAAAAAGAATTAAAAATAAAAAATGAAAATCGTGGAAATAGTATAGCAATTTTTATCCCAATTTTGCTATCTATGATTTTTTATAAAGAAAAAATTAGTGGAATTAGATTTATTTGATTGATTTTATTTATGATAAGTTTAGGAATATTTTATATGAAATAAAAAAAGTTATATTTGTAAAAATACAAAAATGGCAAGACAAAAATCCGAAAGAGAGTTAGAAAGTATACAAAATAAAGTTTGATATTGAAACGAAATTTTGAAAGTTTTTATAGCAGACATTATTCCAAGTGAATGTTGCAAAAGAGAAAATATGGAGAATAGAATGCTCGAGTTAGAAAATTTGGTATCAACGCTTTCTTGACTCGTTATTTTAAAACATATTCAAAAAAGAAGTTTGCCAGATTATAATACCTATATTTGAAGCTGAAAACTTGATGAAATAATTAGTGAGATGAATGAATCTTGAGCAAAAGTTTTAATTATCTGAAATATTTTGAAACCTCATCAAGTTTATAATATTAATGAAAAATTAAAAGTAATTTGAGCAAAATGTTGGGATAGAGTTGATTTAATTTTAAAAATTTTTGAAAAAAATGCAAAATCTGAAGAGTCCAAATTACAAATTGAATTAGCTTCAATAAAACATATGTGACCAAGAATTTTTTGAATGTGAATGGAGTTATCAAAACAATGATTATCAAGATGAAAATGAGAAACAAACACGGAGATAATGAAAAGACATCTTAGAAATAGAGAATATTCAATAAGAGAAGAATTAGAAAAATATAAAAAAGTAAGAGCCGAACACAGAAAAAGAAGAGAAAGAAAATGACTTTTAACTGTTTGAATTGTTGGTTACACTAATGCTTGAAAATCAAGTTTATTGAACAGTTTAACAAATAAATGAGTTCTAAGTGAAAATAAACTTTTTGCAACTCTCGGAACAAGTGTTGGGAAAATGTGGATAGAAAATTTTTGAGAAGTTTTATTAAACGATACAATTTGATTTATTAGAGATTTACCACCGAATTTAATAGAAGCTTTTTCTTCAACATTGGAAGATTCTATTGAATCAGAAATTTTGTTTCATGTTATTGATTCATCAGATCCAAAAATTGATGAAAAAATTAAAATAGTTGATGATATTTTATTTAAAATATGAGCTCATCAAAAGAAAGTTTATGTTTTTAATAAAATTGACTTGATAAATGAAGAAGAAAAGATAAATTTATTATTGAGATTCAAAGATTTAAATCCAGTTTTTATAAGTAGTTTCAAAAAAATAAACCTAAATGAGTTAAAAGAAAGAATAATTAACTAAAAATTTATGAATCAATTTGAGAGAACATTTTTCAAAAAATATATTCCTGAATGACAAATTTTGAAATGAGTTATTCATAAACATTTTGTAACAATTTTTTATAATCTTTTTTTGAAAATTAGTATTCTCGTGATTATTCCAGTTATAATGTATTATTATTCTGACAGAATTAAAGATATTATTCCTTTTATAATTTTTGAAATTTACTTAATAGCAATTTATTGTAGATTAATTTTAGATGTTTTTAATTGGTATAATGATGTTTTTGTAATTACTGATAAATGAATTGTTGATATAAGTTGGAGAATTTTTAAAACCAATATTGAAACAATAAAATATGAAAATATAGAATGAATTTGAGTTGAGCAAGATTCTATTTGGGATAAAATTTTTAAAAAGGGAAATATTGTAATTTCAAAAATTTGAGATGATGATTTTGTTTTATTTGATGCTGTAATTCCCTACGAAAGTTTATGAGAAATAGAAAAACAAAGTAAAGAAGCTCAAAAAGACGACTCCAAAGAAGAAGAAAAAGATAAATTTGAATTACTTATGGAAGCTCTAGCTTGAGTTATGGAAGATTATTTAGAAAGAAATTGAACTGATACAAAAAAAATTATTTCACAAAAAAAGAAAAAATCAGAAAAAATTGAAGTTGAAATTGATGAAAATAGTATAGATTTAAGAGAAAAAGAATAATTTGAAAAACTTTTCAGAGAAAAGCCTCTACAAAATTGTAGGGATGTTTTTCTGAAACATATTTATTTAAAACAATATTTTATGAAAATAGCATTAGTTTGAGCAACAAATAACAAAAAAAAATTTATATGAAAATAATTTTGACTATATAGTTGATTCTTGTATTATGTTGGAGAAAATTAATTAAAATATTTTATAAAAAATTTAAATATGAGAAATGGTTTAAAAAAAATACAATGGTGTCCTGGTTGTTGAGATACTTTAATAGTTATGGCAATTAAAAATGCTTTTAAAGAATTATGAATAGAATCTCACAAAAGAGTTGTTGTAAGTTGAGTTTGATGTGCTGGAAAAGCTAGTCAATATATTGATTGATATGCAGCAGAAACATTACACGGGAGAGCAATTCCATTTGCAACTTGAGTAAAAATGGCTAATCCAGAATTAACAGTTTTGGTAGCTTGATGAGATTGAGATTGATATTGAATTTGAATGGGGCATTTCATTCATGCTTGTAGAAGAGATTTAGATATGACTTATTTAGTTTTTGATAACGAAAATTATGCTTTAACAACATGACAATCAAGTCCTACAACTCCAGTTTGAGCTCGTACTAAAACAGCTCCAAATTGAAATACAGATATTCCATTTGATCCAATTGCATTAGCAAAAACAGCTTGATGTAAATTTGTAAAAACTGCTGATAGTGTGAAGTTTCAAGAACTTAAAGATATTATAAAAGAAGCTATAAATCATAAATGATTTAGTGTAGTTGATATTCATCAAGCTTGTCCAAGCTTTAAAAGATGGTAAAAAAAGGATTTTTTTTAAAGCTTTTCAAAAGCTTTTCTTACTGTTTGAGAATTTGCAGTTATTTTTTGTTTCTTAGCATCGTAAAACCAAATATCTAAGTCAACTGTTTTTTTGATAATATTTTTTAATTCTTCTCATCTTTTTCTTATATATTCACCATTACAAGCAATACTTTTTGAAATATTTTCAAATATTTCTTGCTCTTTTTTGTCTAAATTATTTTCTAGGAAATCAAAAATTTTAGCATATTCATCTTCTATCAAGCTTTCTACTCAAGCTTTGTAATCTCAAGTATTTTTATATTTTAATAAACATTGCCATATTTCCCAAACACTTCATCATAAATTTTCCCAAAAATATTCAATTATTTCATCATCAAAATCTTCTGATTTAAGCCAATCAACAACATCTTTTTTTTCAAGATGATCTACTAAGTAATAATCAGAAGTATTTTTTAATTTTGCATGATTATAAAGTTCTTCTATATAATAAGAATCTGATG
>JBBILU010000016.1:0-25153 GCA_037444775.1 Candidatus Altimarinota bacterium | reverse complement strand
ATTAATAGGATTAATTTCAGAAGTTCAATATAACTTTTTATAATGCCTTGAAGGTCCCCAACAAGTACTTTTATATATGCAACTCCTACAAGATGAGAAATGTTCCCTTCTTCTCGGAATAATATTTCTTCTATCTAATTCATCTCATAAAAAATCTTTCTTGAGTCTTATTCAATAATTATAATCATCTGTTAAATAAATATAACTTTGTATTTTATTTTTTGGGAAAATACAAAAAGGAAAATCAGGAATTTTTAAAGAAATACTTTTTTCAAAACAAAAATTAATTACTTCCTCTACATAAATAAAACAATCTTTATAACTTGGAGCAACTTTCTCTAAAATATGTTTTTTTCAGTAATAATTTAGTGTAATATCTGGATAAGTGACTGCTATATTTTTTACTCATTTATTATGAAGATATTCTACCAACTCTAAAAGGTGCTTTTTATTATCTTGCGTTATAACAATATTTGCTTTTAAAAATTTTCATTTCCAAAATTTTTCTATGTTTTGAAAAACTTTTTCCCAATGAACATAATTTTTTGTTCTTGAAATTTTTTGTTGTTGTTCTATAGAAATAGCCTCTACTGATAAAAATAATTCATCAATATATGGTAAAAATTTCTGGGCTTGAGCTTCAATATGTAAAGTGGTGCAATTTGTTGTAACTAAAATAGTATATCAAAATTTTTTTCATAATTTTAATGCATCCAAAAAGACTCCTTGAATAAAAGGTTCTCATCATAAATAAGTCACATGATTATATCAAAGTTTTTTATATTTTATAAGATCTTTTAATAAATCATATTTAGAAATCTTTTTCTTCCAAGCTTTTTCCATAGTAGGAAATTCTATACAATATGTACATTTTTGATTACATGTCCATCATACATATAACTCTAATCTTTTATAGTCCACTTATTTTTTTTAAATTGTAAAACATAGTCAGGTTGTCTAGAAAAGAAATATAAATAAAATGATTTTGAAAAAAGAATTATTTTATATCTTTAAAAATCAAACAATGCACAACCTGAAAAAGATTAACTTTTAATAAGGAAATAAATCTACAAAAAGAAGTATAAAGAAAAAAGAATATTGTCAAAGAAAAAAGAATATTACAAAGAATTAGGCTTTTGTTATAGAGTTCATGATAATACAATAAAAAATTTATTTTTAGATGAAAAACTGGGGTTCCAATATTCATAAAAATACAATAAAAGATAACTTATGACATAATTTTAAAAAAAGTTTTTTAAATCTGACAATTGACTTGAATTTATAACTGCAAAAATTATAGAATCTTTTGGAAAAAAATTTTGTTTGTTTATAATCTAGCCATAATAATCTTATGAAAGATATGCAAGCTGCTTAGTTTGTAAAGTGGTTTTTGACTGAAAAATTGCAGAAAAACAAAGTTTGAAAATAATATATGATAATTATTTAGCTTAAAATGGATTTTAGAATAGTTAATACTTGCAATAATAATTGTTTATATTGTCTAGAACAATCTTATAGAAACAAAATTTTATTCGCAAAAAAAGAAGAGATTTTAGATGAAATACAAAAAAATATTTGAGATAAAACAATTTCTTTTTATTGAGGAAATTCTCTTTTGCATCCAAATATTGAAGAAATTATAGAATTTTGTAAAAAAAGTTGATTTACTTCTATTGGAATTTTGACAAATACTTATTTTTTAGATAAAAATAAGTTAGCTATTTTAAGAAGTAAATGACTTAACACTATAGGATTTTATTTCAATAGTTTTGATGAAAAGGCTCATAATTTGTTAGTAAATTGAGGAATTTCTTTAAAAAACTTATTAGAGAATATAGAGCATATTAGAAAAAGTAAAATTTTTTATAAAGCTATTATTCATATAAATAAGCAAAATATACAAAATCTTTCTAGAGATATTTATATTTTGTATAAAAATTTTGGAGTAAAAAACTTTGAATTTATAAATTATTTTCCTTTTGATAGACCTTTTGATGAATTTAGAAATTTGTTAGAATATGATATTATTTCTGAAAGAAAAAGTATAGATTTACTTTTAGGTATGTTGAAAAAATTAAAAATAAAATGTAATTTCTCTAAATTTAGTAAAGATTTTTTTTGAAAAAATTATGAATTTTATAATTTTAAAAAATGAATTTTGAATCAAATTTGAGAGGAAGATGTAAAAAGATTATGAGAAAAAAATCCATTTTGTTTACAAGAAAATAGATGTCCTTTTTGTTTTATAAAAGATAATTGTCAGTTATATGGAAAAATTTAATGATACATATTTTGAACCAATAATTTGACCATTTTGTAAAAAAAATTGTATTTTTTGTTGTGAATGATGATTTTGAAAAAGGAAATTTATTTCTCTTGAAAATTTCAAAAAAGAAATAAATAAACATAACATTACTAAAGTATATCTTTCTTGATGAGAACCATTGCTTAATCCAAAAATATTAGAGTATATTTCTTATTGTAAATCTAAAAACATATATGTTTGATTAGTTACAGCTTGGGATCCTACTAAAAATGAAACATTTTCTCTTGAATTATATAAAGCATGACTTACTGAAATAATGTTTTCTTTGGAATGACCTCAAAAAATTCATAATATGCTTATTAGAGACCCAAATGCATACCAAAATATATTAAAAGTGTTATACTTTATTTGAAAGCACAATATTAATTTCAAAGTAACTCTTGCATCTAATTTTAATGCAATCAATTACAAATATTTACCTAAATTTTTTGAAAAAATTTTACATCATTTCCCATTTATCTCGTTGATTAAATTACAATTTCTGAGAGGAGAATGATTATCTCAAACATATTTTCAATTTCTTATGTTACCATATTCAAAGTTAATAACACCATTTTTAAATTATAATTATTCAAAAGATATATTGAAAAAATTTGTTTTTGTAGAAACTCCTTTTTGTATTCTATGAGAGAAGCTTGAATCTGTTTGTGGTAAAAATACCAATTTTTTGAGAGATTTTTCTTTAGAAAAATCTATTTTTTGAGAAAAGGTACTTTTATGAATCCAGAAAGTAGATCGGTCTTTTTGAAGATTTTTTTGAGAAAAATGTAGTAATTGCTTAAAAAAAGAAATATGTCCTTGATTTGATCCATACTACATAAAATTCTTTTGAGAAGTATGAATTATTCCTATACAAAAATAAATTATGAAATATAATATAATACTTCATATTACAACATTTTGTAATTATGATTGTTCTTATTGTGATGTTATAAAAGATAAAAGGAAACTAAAACAAGAAAATTTAATAAAAATAATTGATTTTATAAAAGAAAATGAATTATCTATAAATAGATTTAAATTTTTTGGTTGAGAACCTCTTTTAGCTTGGAAAAATATTAAATATATTATAGATGAAACTCAAAATATTTTCTGAAATAAATTTGAAATAGTAACAAATACTACTTTACTTACAGATGAAATAGGAGAATATTTTGAAAAATATTTTGAAATCATTTTTTTTAGTATAGATTCTGAAAATATTTTTGATTATAACAAAGTATTTAATTTTATAAATAAATATAATTTAAAAGAAAAAGTTTACTTTAATTTAATTATTTCTCCTTGAAAAGAAAATTTTGCTTATGAACAATTTTTTAAAATTTATTCTTCTTGATATAAAAATTTTAACATACTTCCAGTATATTTTACCAAAGAATGGCAAAAACAAAACTTAATCTTATTATCAATCATTATAAAAAAAATTCTGAATAAAAGTCTATTGGATAATACTATAAGGCTGTATTGATTTCAGGAAAATTCTTGATATAATTCATCACTAATGAATAATAGTTTGTTTATAGATATTGATTTGAATATGTATTATAGTGACTTTGTTTCAACATATTTATGAAAATGAATAAAAAATGTTCTTTTTATATGAAACATTAAAAGTATTAATATTCAAAATATTGATTATCAATTTTTTAAAGAAAGATTAGTAAATTATGAAAATAAAGTAAATGCTCTTGTTAAATGACAAAAAGAACTACATAAAATAATGGATTATTTTTCTCACTACTTAAATTGTACAAACTAAATACTACTAATTTTTTAGTAGATTTTTAAATATTTCTATTTTTTTATAGTTCTTTAATATTTTCTGTAGAAAATAAATAAAAACAAAAGAAGTTGTAATTATTTAGAAAATTTCTAAAATATTCACAATTTACATTTTTTATCATAATCCTCTACGGAAATCTACTTAGTTTATAAATGAATTAAAATTATGGATATTGAGACTTTTGACCTAGAAATAAAACAAAATTAAAAATTTTGTTTTTCCCAATTATTATTTATAATCAAAAATATTATTTAATATCTAAGAAAAAAAATAAAAATGTATAATGAAACTATAGTATTTTATTCAAAAAATCCACCAAACAAATGAGTTTTGGGAAATTATGATATTTCTTTTTGGGAAGAAAATAGAACTTGTTGAGATGATTTAAAAGTCTATATAAAAATTGATGATAATAAAATTTCTGATTGGAGTTTTGAAGGAGATACTGCAATAATCACAACTGCTTGTGCTAGTATTTTTTGAGAAAGTATTATATGAATGACTTTAGAAGAAGTTTTAGAAAAAAAATATGATTATATCATAAAATTAATTGAAGAAGAAGTTAGTGATAAAAGAAAAAAAGCTTCTGTTCTAGGCTTATTAACAACAAGAAATGCAATCCATAAGTTTTTATGAGATAAAAAAGTAGATACTTTTGAGAATATTTTAGATTAATTAAGTTATCAAAATACTATCAATTGGTAGTATTTTGATAATGTTTTGACAATATATAAAATTATATTATCATATTATCAACTGATATTATTTTAATAATGTTTTGATAATGATAGAATACAAAATAACAAAACCAGATTTATCAAAGCTTTCTGTAGAAAGAAAAGCCTTTTTGAGTGAGATAAAATATAAAATTTATTTTAAGTATAATTTAGAAAATATATCTAATGAAAAATATCTATATTGGGACAAAGTAAAGTTTCAGAAACTTCCAGAAGAATTAGAAAGTTATGAAGAATTACGGTATATTATAAAAGATATACGATTATTGTATGATACTCCAATAAAAGATAAATTTTGAAAAAATTTCTGAATTACTAAACCAAAGTTTTTAGAAGAATTATTACATAAATTAGATTTATCTTTATGATGAACTTTTTTGTGAATGAATTTTAATGAAAGTGAAAGAAAAGTATTTTTACAAAACGGTATTATTGAAGAGGCAATTTCAACAAGTCAATTGGAATGAGCTTTAACCAGCTCAAAAGATGCTCGTGATATGATAAAAAAGTGAAGAAAAGCTATAACAAAAGATGAGAAAATGATCTTAAATAGTTATAAAGCTATGCAGTTTATTAATAATGAAGATTTTTTAAAACATAAACTAAGTTTAGAAGTCTTGTTAGAATTACAAAGTATTTTGACAAAAGATACTTTAGAGGATAAAGAACAAGAATGAAGATTAAGAAAAGATAGTGATGAAATAATTATTCAAAATTCTACTTGAACAGAAATTTATCATATTCCACCAAATGAAAATATATTAGAAGAAGAAATTAAGAGTTTAATTTCTTTTGCAAATGATGAAGACAATAAATTTACTCACCCTTTTATAAAAGCCACCATTTTGCATTTTTGGATTTGATATTTGCATCCTTTTTGTGATGGAAATGGAAGAACAGCAAGAGCTATATTTTACTGGTACCTACTCAAAAAATGATACTGGGGATTTAGTTATATTCCTATCTCAACAATTATAAAAAATTCAAAAACAGCTTATAAAGATGCATATATTTATTCAGAACAAGATGATAATGATTTGACATATTTTCTTGTATATATAGTAAGTAAAACAAAGTTAGCTTTTATTGATTTTGAAGAGTATGTTCGTAAAAAAAGAAAAAAACAAAAAGAATTTTTTAATAATCTAAGCCATTTAGCTTTAAATGAGAGACAAAATAGATTATTATCATACTTTTTGGAAAATCCTAAAAGTTATACCAACAATTCTATACATAAAAATTATTACTGAATAGCCATAAATACAGCAAAAGATGATTTAGAATATTTAGTAATAAAGGGATTTTTAACAAAACAAAAACAATGAAAATATATGAATTATTTTCCAGTGAAAAATTTATCTGATTTGATATAAAAAAATATGCAAAATATAACAATAATTTGATGAACAGATTGATTTGGAAAATGGTTGGCAAAATTTTTGCTGACTAATTTTTCTAGCAAAATAAACTTAACAGTTACTTGAAGAAATGAGGGAAAGTGAAAAAATTTAGCTTCTGAAATTTGATGCACATTTTCTTTAAATAATATAGAATCCGTAAAAAATAATGACAAGTTTATACTGACAAAATAATTTTTATGCTTTCATGACAAATAGATATTTTAAAGAAAAATATTTGAAAGAAAATTTTTTTAGAAAATATTTATAGTGGAAAAAAGATAAGCTGATTTTTAAAAGAATTTAATAATGAAAGTTTATTTTTCAATACTGGAGAAAGTTTTTTGATTGATGAATGGAAAATAAGTTAGCCATAATATTTAATTTTAACAAGAAAAAATGGAAAATATTATTTTAATTTTGCTCTGAATAATAATAATTTTGCTTATTGTTATTTTTTTGAAAGTTTCAAGAAAAGAAGATAACTCTTCTTTGCTTGAAAAAATAAAGTTTTCTAGTAAATCAAATTCTTTAGAATTATTAAAAGAATTAATTAGAGAGTTTTCTAATCTTAAATGAATTTTGTGAGAAAAACTTGATGAAAAGTTTTGAAATATTTTGAAAGAAAATAGAGAAAATGAAAGAATTCTAAAAGAAAATCTAAAAGTTTTTTTGGAAGATATGTCCGATAAAGTAGATAAAAAATTAGAAAAAGGTTTTGAAAAAACAAATGAAACTTTTAGTAAAATTATAGAAAGATTAGCAAAAATTGATGAAGCCCAAAAAAATATTGATAAATTAAATACCGAAGTTGTTTCATTACAAAATGTTTTAACAAACAGTAAAAGTAGGTGAATTTTTTGAGAAATTCACCTGCAAAGTATTTTAGAAAATATTTTTTGAGAAAAAAATGATAAAATGTTTGAAATGCAATATCATTTCAAAAAACAAAATGTTTTGGCTGATTGTGTTATAAAAACTGCTAAATGATTAATTTGTGTGGATTCTAAATTTCCTTTGAATAATTATCAAAAATTAAATGATAAAAATTTGTCTCCCGAAAAAAGAAAAGATTATGAAAAAATGTTTGTATTAAGTTTAAAAAGGCAAATAGATGATATTAGTAAAAAATATATAATTCCAAATGAAACTGTAGACCAAGCTTTTATGTTTATTCCAGCTGAAGCTATTTTTGCTGAAATAAATGCTTATCATAATAATATTATTGAATATGCACATTCAAAAAACATTTATTTGGCTTCTCCAACTACATTGATGGCTATGTTAACAATAATTCTTGCTATAAATAAAAATATAGAGACTAGAAAAGAGGCTTTGGTAATCCAAGAAGAATTATGAAAACTTTGAATAGAATTTTCTAGATTTGAAAATAGGTGGAATAAATTTACAAAAGATTTCAAAACAGTTTGAAAAGATATTGATGATATTGATTACACAAACAAAAAAATAATTTCAAAGTTTTGTTCTATTGATAAATTAGAGCTTTCTGAAAAGAGTTAGTCAAAAATATAAAATATAGATTTTTTATTTCACAATATTTTCATAAAAAGTCAATACATAAAATTCAAGAAAAAACTTGTTTTTCTTGAATTTTATTTTTTTTTGTGATAAAGTTTTAGAGTATTTTAATTATTAAGAAAAATGGTATGTATAAAAAGATTTATTTGTATTTATGAATACATCCAGATTATTTACAAGAAGCCAAAAAAGAAATTAAGACTTTTAATTTCTTAGAAAAAGAAAGTGATATTTTAAATGTGTGGGATTATTGTAAAAAAATGTATGAAAATGATTCAGGTGTTATGAATAATATTTATTCACAAGAACTTTATTTATTTATCTCTTACTTAAACAGTAGATTTAATAGTGATTTGAAAGTGGAGTTTTTATTTGATGTTTCAATGTTTATCTTTAATGATAAATTATTTATTGTAGATAATTCAGATATCAAGGAATTAGATATTAATGAAGTTTTATTTTGTACATTTAGAGGAAATGTTAGCTCACCATTTTTTCATATACTAAAGAAGTTGCTCAAAAAATTTAACTCTAAATTTAGGCAAACTAATGATTTAAAAAATATTTTGACAGGAAAATGAAAATTTTATGGTATAGAATCATTATACTATAATAGAGATCGTTTTATATGAGATATTATTATTCCATATAACTTAAAAAAGGAGAATAATGAAATTTTTTTAAGTTATGTAAAAAATAACTTTGATAAAGAAATTGTAATAAAAGATGATATTAGTTATGCTTGAAAATGAGTTTGGATGGTAGATTTAGAAAATTATAATGATTTTCAAGAAAAAAAATTAAATACTGCTATTTTTACTAATTCAAATATTTCAAGAAATATTTACATAACTCCTTATAAAGATTTTATTGAAGAATATAGAATATATTTTACAAAATTTAACTGAAATATTAAAATTTATTCTATAAAATCAAAAAAAATATTATCAACAAGACAACATGTTTTAAATGCCCCTTGATTTAAATATTATACAGATGTTCAAATTCAGTGGAATTATATAAAAAATTTTTTATGGGAAACAAAATACAAAGATATACTAGATATTTCTTATAAATATATAGAAATTTTAGAATTTACTACTTGAACACTTGAATTTTGAAAAACAAAAGATTGAAGATATATATTTTTTGAAGTTAATTCTATGTGAACTACACTTTGTTATTCTTGAGAAGATGAATTAAATATGACTAATTTTTATACAGATATATTTGATAATATACTATATTGAGATGAAGAATAAAAAAAATAGTCTTAGATTTTTGACAAGCTTCAAATAATATGCTAATCTTATGTAGATATTTATTTTCTAATTCATAAAACTATGAAAAAAACAAAAATTATTATGCTGCTCTCTGGTTAACAAAACGGAAAACTTGAAAAGGAAAACAAGAAAATGAAAACAAAAATAAAATTATTTTTTAATAAAACAAAATTATGTTACATATAGTAAAAATGTATAAAAAGGTGGTTATGGGATTAGTAGAGAGTAGATTTGCTGAGGTTCCTTGAAAAATAACAGAACAACAAATTAGATATCTTGATAGTAATAAAAATGACTTGATTGATAAGTTTGAAGCAATGAAATTATGGAATCAATGAATTTCTAAAATATGAGATCTTCTTTCAAAAAAAGCAGAATTTTTTAAAGAATGAGTTGATATTGATGAAATAATAGAACTTTTAAAACAAAGAAATGTTATTATACAAGAATCTATTAATTCTCAAATAAAACTTAAGGAAAATATATGAAGTAATAAACCTCTTATAAGTCATGATAATAGAGATGAATTGTTTTGATGAAATTCGAATAATTCAAAACCAAGTTCTAATAATCCAAACAGAGTTGATTTAAAAAATCAAAAAACTAGATATCAAGCTGAGTGATTAAAAAGCTCAAATCTTGATATAGTTGAATTTGAAAAATTTATGATAGTTCTTTCTGATAGATTGAAACAGTGACCTATATACTTTCAATCAACATGAAAAACTGTTAATTGAGCAGAGGACTTGGCTACATTAAACCCAGCAGAACTTAACGGACTTTTACAAAGTTTATGATACAAAGATAAAAGATGAATTATTTCAAAAATTTTTAGTCCATGAAACAATGCTGAAAGAAATGCAATTCTAAAAAGAGCTGAAAATATGTCTACTTTAGATATAAAAAATGTAGAATCTAGAAAAGAATATATTTATGATGTCAATAGAAATGCAGTTATTGAAACAGCTAAAAGGTATATGGTTACTGAAGCTAGAATGTTTGATGAAACTGCAGATGATAGACAAATTTGAGATAAACAAATTGCTTATTTAATTTGAAATCTTGGATTTAGTCCAGAAGATGTTAAAACAGATATTGCTTTCCCTGAGAAATTTAGAACTAGATTAGATACAGCTTTAACAAATTGAGTAGACTTTTCGGTTTTATTAGTAAAAAATTGATTAAAAATTTTTAATGAAAAAGATGCTCTTAGAAATTGAATAAATACTTGACAAGTTATATCAGCTTTGAATAAAAACTTATCAAAGTTACAACATAAAAAATGATGAGAGCTAAGTGCAGAAGAATATCAAATTGTAAAAACAGCTACTATTTGATTAATGACTTGAGCTAAACGTTGAGGTTCAATAAATATTCCTTTGGCAGTTGGATGAATAATAGATAGTTTATGATTTGTTCCTTCTACTTGAAAAATCTCACTTAACCCAGAAATATTTCACAAAAATATTTGATGATTTAATTTTAGTGTTTTTGCAAATTGATGATATAGTGTTTGAAAAACAATAGACTTAGAATCTTTTTCAGCAACTGTTTCAAATTCTAATTGAATATGGAGTTGAAGTATTAATGAAAAAGCTTCAACAAATACAAAATGATTAAATGAAGCAATTGTTCAAACAGCAAAAGCTATTGATTCTTTTATTTTAATGCAAACTATAGATAAACAACAAGCAGAAAGTATTGCTGGAAGAAAACTTACAAGCCAAGAATTCAATAATTTACAAGCTAACTTTAAAGAATTTAAAGCTAAACAAAAGGCTTTAATTGATAATGCTTGAATGTCACCAATAGCTTTTAGAGATTCCTATATAAAATCTTTCAGAGATAAAGCTTTTTCACAAGTAGAATGATTACAGATAACTTGATTAGGATTTTTTATAATTCCATGAGTTGTTGCATGATTTTGACCTTCTTTTGAATATAATTCAAGAAATTATAAACCAGAAAAACAAGCCGTAGAATTAAAAGCAATTAATGATAGTATTTCAAAAGTAAGTGTACAAGAACTTATAAATTCAGATAAATACTTAAGAGATAAAATAAAAATAAGTTGAAATTCAGTTGTTATAAATTGATTAAATGTTGGTATATTAGGAAATTGAGTTAATCAAAATTCAAATACTTATTCAGCTGGAAATGGACAAAATCTTAGGTTAGATATAGTTAGAAAATTTGATTATGAAAATGGAACTTCAAAAAACTTTACTATATATTTAAGTACTACTCCAGCAGAAACCTGAAATAGATGATGAATTGAATTATGAAAAGTTGTAAAAAATAAAGCTGAACTTGATTCAATTCTTGCTGGTTTTTCTCCAAATGCAAGAAGTAGATATGAAAAGTGAGCAATTGAAGCTTTAAAATGAGAATGGGATTGAATAGTTAAATTATCAGAAAATAATAGAGCAATTAGTAAATTGCTTAGGGAATATCCAAATCCTACTGATGATGAAAAAGCATATATTATATGACAAGTTCAAGCATTACTTTCAACCTCAAATGAAGCTAATTATCGAAATACGAATTTACACTTAGAAAAAATAATTGAAATAGATAGAAATAGATCTCATAAGTTTGATGAAATTATTTCTAAATTGTTATGATGAAATATTCATACAGAAAGAGAAGTTTTATTAAATACTATTTCAATATATGGAACAAATAGAAATGTATCTTTTGCAAAATGAGTTGCTTATGATGTAAAACATACTTTAGTTTGATGAAAAGCTGTAAACAAAGGTCTTCAATATATGCCTAGTTGAGCAAATTTAGTTGCTGATTGAAATTGAGTTCCAATATTACAAACAATAAGTGATTTACAAATAAAACAAGCTTTAGCTCAAAGATTAGCTAAAGATGCTTGAATAAATCTAAAAGATATAAATTTGAATCAAATACAAGTTTTCTTATGAAAAGATCCAAACTGATTTGATGATGTATTATTAGTTAGATGAAAAATTTGAGAAACTGTTCTAAATAATTGAGTTACTTGAAATTGAGTAAGTGGTTGAGATATATTAAACCCTACATATTCAAGTTTTTGAGGAAGTGTTACTTATACACCACCAACTCCAACAGAACCAACTCCACCAACTCCAACAGAACCAACTCCACCAACTCCACCTCCACCAGTAGAAGATGGAGAAACATGACATACTCCGGAAAATGGAGAAACATGACATACTCCGGAAGATGGAGAAACATGACATACTTGAAAAACAGAAACACACATTTGATGACACGATGCTCAGAATATTAGTGATAATTGAACTAAACACTGAATTAAACACTGAACAGGAAAACAAACAACAAGTCCAAACTGAACACAACCTGGAACTTGAAAATGATTAAACCCACGAGATGCACTAAAATTTTAACAATAATTTATAAAAAAATGAAAACAATAATATTTTTACTAATGTCTCTACTATTTCTATTTTCTTGTTGAATAACAAAGAATGAAACTGCAGATAATATAATAGCTCCTGAGACAGAAAGAGCCATTGACATTTCTGAAAAAAGTGGTATAACTGAAATCTGATGAATATGAAGTAGTGCTCAAATTACTACTCAATCTGAATCAGAAACTTTGAAAGGTTCTGATTGAAATAATTTTTAATCAATATAATATGAAAAATATTTTTAAATTTGTGCTATTGGTTCCATTACTATCAATATTAAATATTTGAATTACTGATGCTGCTTTATTTAAAGAAGTTTCTTGTAGTCAATATTGAAAAAATGCACTTTCTTGTAATCAATGTTTTGATGGTGGAAATATATACAAATGAAAAGCTATTGCAATAGAGGATTATTGGTCTAACTCAAAGAAATGAATTACGGATTTGTATTTCGAAGATGAAAATACAAATAATGTATTACTTGATGTTTTGCAAAGTAAAACAGAATGGTTTTATACAACAGAACTTACAAAGTACAGTTTTGAATGGTATGTTTCTTGAAAATGAAGAAATTATTATTCATTTGCTCCTGGAACAAATAAAGAAAAGTTTATTGAAACAGTCCCAAATGGATGAATTAGATTAAATAATGTTTTAGAATGAGCAGATAGAAATTCTCCTGCTTATAGAGTTAAATTTGTTGCAAATTATCATGAATTTGATATGTCTAAAAAGACTGTTTGACCAATGAAAACTCATACAGAATGTTTATTTCTAAAACCAGCTTGGTGTTGAGATTGAGTAGTTGATAAAAATCAAGGTGAACAATGTGATCCAAAAGCTCCTTGATATACAGCACAAACTTGTGATGTAAATTCATGTACTCCAATTACTCCAAAAACTTATGATTTGGCTCTTACAAAAACAGTTGTAAATCAAAAAGCTATTTATGCTCCTTGAGATACAGTTAATTTTGATATAACAGTAACAAATCAATGACAAGCTGATGCAAAAAATGTAGAAATTACTGATCGTATTTCTTCAGAATTTGAACTTGTAGATAATAAATGGACATTGTCTTGAGATTTAGCAAAATATACTATTACAGATGTAATAGCTCCACAAGCTAATAAAGTTATTAGAATTACTTTAAAAATAAAAGAAAACACTAGACCTTGAGATTTAGTAAATTGGGCTGAAATATCAAAAGATGATTGAGATGATATCGATTCAACTCCGGATTCAAATTTAGCAAATGATTGTCATAGTTGAGACGGTCCGTCAGGAGTCGATAAATCTTGGTATACTGTTGATAAAAATTGGGATAATAAAGTAGATGGAAGATGAAATAATGATAAAGATTGAATTTGTGAAGAATGAGAGGATGAAGATGATCATGATCCTGCTTTAATATCAGTTTGAACTTATGATCTGGCTCTAATAAAAGAAGTTTCTTGAGATAAAAAAGATTTTAAAGTTTGAGAGACAGTAACTTTTAATATTAATGTTACAAATCAATGAACTATAAATTCTTGAGATTTTCAAGTGGTTGATTATATCCCAGATTATTTAGAAATAACAGATCCTACTTGGTCAGTTTTGTGAACTAAAGCACTTAAAGTTTTTAAAAATATAGCTCCTTGAGAATCAAAAACTGAAACAATCTCTTTCAAAATAAAATCTTGAGCTGTATGAAAAATAAAAAACTGGGCTGAAGTTGATGTTGATAATTGAATGGATTGTGACTCCCAACCTGAAAGTGAAGAGAATGATACTTTTAAAGATCCTTATACTACAGATTTTTCTTCATCTAATAAAAATCCATTGTGATGTAATCCAAATACTTGAGATGAAGATGATGTAGATCCTGCTGAAATTAATATAATTGAAACACCTGTCCCAGATTGTCAATGATTAACTGTTAATGAGTCTAATGGACAATATGCTTGTACTTGAACTGGATGAGTCAAAAATTATAAAATTTATGTAAATAATATAAAATATTCTACTAATCCTACAGGAGTTTATAACTTTTCATCAAATTGAAAATATGACTTTGTTTGTATTGTGGATTGAGAAAATTTACAAACAGCTGATCAAGAATGTAAAGTTACTATTAATAAAACTTTTGATTTAGCTTTAACTAAAGAAGTTATTTGAAATTGACCTTATTCTTCTTGAAGTATAGTAGAATATAAAATATGAGTAGAGAATCAATGAAATATTACTGCAACAAATGTTGAAGTAATTGATTATATTCCTGCAAATATGGAATTAGTACAATGAAATTGATGGTGAATAGTTAAAAATTCTAAAACAAAACAAAATATAAAATCAATATTACCTTGAAAAAAAGAATATTTAATAATAAAATTAAAAGTATTATGATGAGCAACTTGAACTATAACAAATTGGTCAGAAGTATTTAATGCACAAGGTTGAGAAGATTGTGATTCTAAAAAAGAAACATCACAAAATAATAATTATTCAGATCCATACAAAACAGATTTTACAGATGTAAATGATAATCCAGATTGATGTACTGCAAATAGTTGAGATGAAGATGATGTAGATCCTGCTAGTATTATTATTACTCCAATTACTACATTTGATTTAGCTTTAACTAAAGAAGTTTTAACTACTTGAAGCTATTATTCTTGAAGTATAGTAGAATATAAAATATGAGTAGAGAATCAATGAAATATTACTGCAACAAATGTTGAAGTAATTGATTATATTCCTGCAAATATGGAATTAGTACAATGAAATTGATGGTGAATAGTTAAAAATTCTAAAACAAAACAAAATATAAAATCAATATTACCTTGAAAAAAAGAATATTTAATAATAAAATTAAAAGTATTATGATGAGCAACTTGAACTATAACAAATTGGTCAGAAGTATTTAATGCACAAGGTTGAGAAGATTGTGATTCTAAAAAAGAAACATCACAAAATAATAATTATTCAGATCCATACAAAACAGATTTTACAGATGTAAATGATAATCCAGATTGATGTACTGCAAATAGTTGAGATGAAGATGATGTAGATCCTGCTAGTATTACAGTTTGAATTCTTGATCCAAAAATAGAAATAATTAAATATTCTAATCAATGAAGTCCTTTAGATCAAGATTGAAATGTTTCTAAAACTCCAGAAGATGATAATCAAAAAATTAATTCAGGACAAACAGAAAAATTTAATATAATTGTAAAAAATACTTGAAATGAACCATTGAGAAATATTGTTGTAACGGATGAACTTGCTCCTAATTGTAATAAAGACTTTTGAACACTTGTATTAAACCCTTGAGAATCTACTCCAGTTTACCAATGTGAACAAACAAATACAAGATCAAGTTATAGGAATACAGCTAAGGTAGATTGATATTGAACTATAAGTACTACTAAAGTAACAGATGATGATTGGTCTGATGTTGAAATTCCAAGCTGAGGTGGTGGTGGTTGATGAGGTGGTGGTTGATCTCCAATTTGTGAAGATACCTATATTCTTTCTCATACTCCATCTACTTGAATAACAGTAAAAGATTCTGCTTGACATACAAAAATAGTTTCTTTTTCTGGATCTAGTTTAGATGTAAAAGTTTTATGTGATTGAAACTGAAGTTCTAATCAAGTAAAAATAAATTGTTGAAACTGAACTATTCATACAGTTCTTGTTCATTCTAATTATGAAAGAAAATGAGAAGCAACTTGTAATTATAAAATTCAATGAACTTATAAAATAAAATGTGAAGTTAGTCCAGATTTGAGTTGATGAAATGCTTTCGTTTGATCTCTAGCTTGTAATGCTGATGTATTAATTTGAAATTGAAGTCCTTGAAGTGGTGGATGATGATGAAGTGGTGGATGATGATGAGGTGGTCGTTGAGCAAATCCTTCTTGTTGAAATGGAATAGTTGAACCTTGAGAAGAGTGTGATTTTTGAACTGCTAATAATTGATATAGATGAGTTAAATGTTCAACAACTTGTTCTTATAATAAAACAATCCCAACAGGTTGAGATATTACATTTTATCCTAGTTGAACTGTTATAATGTGATGACAATACTTATTTGATTATCCAGGTCAAACTTGATTGATAGATTGAGATAGTATTTATATAAAAAATACTTGAACTTGAGCTAATCTAGGAGCCTTGAAATTTGAGCAACGATTATGTATTTATAAAAAAACTCCTAATGATAATATTGTTACTCCAAATGTTCAAAAATATTGTAATACTACAAATGTTTGATATTTATTTCCAGGAGAAAAAAAGAAATTAGATGTAATAGTTCCTTATAAATGAAATACAATTGCAGCAACTGCAAATTGAAGTAAATCAGAATTAGTTGTAACTTTGGAATGACATGAAAAATCATACTTTGCATCAAAACTTGATATAACTGTTGTTAAACCAACAATAACTACAATTTGATGAGGGACTACATATCTTAAAAAAGAAGTTTGAAATGTTGCAGAATCTGCAAAAACTGCTTGAAAAGATTCTATTGCAGATAAAAATAAAAACTTTGTTTCTACAGTTTTATGACCACAAAATGATTTAAGTTTTGTAAAAACAGTTACTGATAAAGATAAAATTGAAAAAACAGCTAACGAATGAACAAAATATTCAAGTTGAGCAAGTAATGTTGTTAAATCTACTTGAAATACAACAAACGGAACTGAAACTTTGGATCATGTAAAAAGTTATAACTGAATGTCTGATGTATTTATTCTAAAAGATAAAAGTTTAAAAATAGATTCATCTTGACTTTCTAGACTGCAATCTATAACTATTCCAACAACATACATTGTTGAAAATGGTAATTTAGAAATTTCAGAAGATATAAAAAATATTCCACAAAATATAGCATTTGTTGTAAAATGATGAAATATTATTATTGATAAAAATGTTAATGCTTTAGAATGAACTTATATTTCTATTCCAAACTGAACTGTTTGAGGAAAAGTTATATCTAATTGAGAAAATAACACTTCTACTTTGAAATTGTCTTGAACTGTTTATTGAAATTTAGATGACTTAATAGACAATAGAACTTTTGTAAAAGAAGAGGCTTGAAAAATCTCAGTTTGAACTGTTGTAAACTTTGGTTCTTCTTTACTTAAAAAACCAGCACCACTTATTTCAAGATTTATTTGAGAATATATGGATGCTACAAAAACTGCTAAATAATATAGCTAAAAAAGAGTATAAAAACTTATACTCTTTTTTATTTGCTTGATAATAAAATTTTATTTATATAATAGAAAAAAATTAAAACTAATTTCAAAAAATGTTTAATAAAAATACTTGATTTAGCTTAGTTGAATTGATAGTTTGAATTACAGTTTCTATGTTACTTATGATATCTGTTTGAGTTTTTGTAACAACATGAATAAAAAATATAACTTTGCAACAAAAAATCCTTTCTGAATCACAAGATTCAAATGATATTTTATCTTTTGTAAATAAAGTTTTTTTTGATGCTGAAAAATTAGTTTTTAGTAATTCTAGTTGAGTTTTACTAAAGCATAAACCTAGTTTTGATAGGTGACCTTATAGTTTTGTTTGAGAAAAAACTCAAGTCTGAACTTATTGTTCCTCTGGAGAAACAACAATTACAAAACATTTATTTGTAAAAACTTTTTTGCCTTTTGAAGAAATTTGAGAAGATATTTTTTTAGATTTCTCATCAATTTTAACTTGAAGTTTAGTTTGAAATTATGTTTCGGATACTTTAAACCATCAAATTACAAAAGATTGAACCGTAATAGTTTGAAAAGGTTTGGTTTGAGAAAGTTTTGATTATGGAACTTCTGGAACTTCTGGAACTTGATTTCTTATAAATTCTCCGACTTGAATAGCCTTAGTAAATAGTAATTTAATATTTAGTGATACTTTTAATAATAGAATTTTGTATTTGTCTGGATGACTTGTTTATGAATTAATTTCTGAAGAAGCTTGACTTTCTGAACCAACTTGACTTTTTTATGATTCTGCTTGAAATAGATTATTTATAGCAAATTCTGGCAAATGAGAAATTCTTGAACTTTCTTCTCCAACTACTTCTAAAAAATTAGATTTATCTTTTATTATTCCCAAAGATACTAATAATTTAAAAAGTCTGGAATTTAGTTTTGCTTGAAATATAGTTACTTCTACAACTTCTACTTGAGTATTTACTTTTTCTTGAATTTTGAAAAATGCAAATGATACCCTAGATTTATCATCTGACAAAATTACTTATTCTTTCTCATGATCTGCTTATAATCAAAATATTTCTTCTTGATCTTTAATAAATATTTCAACTTCTTCAGATATAAATTTTTCTTCTATTTCAAATAAATCTTATTATGTTAATTTAAAAATAATTTGAGATCAAGTTTATGAAAAAAACTTTCCTTTTTTCACTAATTGAGATAATAATATTTTTACAAAAGAAGATAATATTTTGAAAATTTTAACCTGATGACTAGCTTATCCAACTGGAATTTCATATTCTTGATCAAATATTACTTTCAATGAGTTTGAAACTAGAAAACAAAAAATTGTAGATTTGAATTGAAATTTTGTTTCAGAAGTTAATTTAACGGACTTTTCTGTTAGTAATTTTGTATGACTTTGAGAAAATAATTTAACAGATAATTATTCTATTTTTCCAATAATTTGAGCTGATTTTTCTTATAATTCTAATCTTCTTAACTTAAAATTAGATTATTATAAATATTTAAATTGTTTTAATTTAGATGAAAATATAAAAAAAGAATATTATCTAAAAAAGAGCTTTTAAAAAAAGAATATAAAAAATATCTAAATCATAAATGATTTAGATATTTTTTATATTACTGAAACATAAGTATTTCTGTAAGTTCTTCCATCAAATCTTACTTTTCTTTTTTCACTAAATTTTACTGTTCATTCTTTAGTAGCAAATAAAGTAAAATCATGTCCTTGAGAAACACCTTCCCCTGGCCAAAATTTATTACCTTTTTGTCTAACTATAATATTTCCAGGAACAGCCATTAAATTTCAATAAATCTTTACACCAAGTCTTTTCGCATTGGAGTCACGACCGTTACTCGTAGATCATTGAGCCTTCTTGTGAGCCATATTTTTTTAAAATTAAAAGTTAAATTCCTTAAATTAAGTTTTTTATAAAATTATCTAGAAGCAAATCTTGCAAATGCTTTATTAGCTTCAGCCATTTTATAAACATCCATTTTCTTTTTCACTGCATCTCAAGTTTCATTTGCAGCATCAATTAATTCATTAGCTAAAAAAGTTGAAAAGTTAGCTCATTTCTTTTTTCTTGCTGAGTCAATTATCCATTTAGCAGCTAAGAAAAGTTGTCTTTTTGCTTTTACTTCTTGAGGAACTTGGTATATAGAACCTCAAACTCTTTTTGGTCTAACTTCAATTCTAGGCATAACATTTTCCAAAGCTTTGTTAAAAACTCACATTGGATCTTTTTGTCATTTAGTTTTAATTTTTTCAAAAGTATCGTTCATTATGTTAATAGCTACACTTTTTTTACCATTAAGCATAACATAATTAACAAATTTTTCAAACATTGAAATATTTGCTTTATTCATTTTTTAGTTTATTAACAATTATAAAATATTAAAGCTTTTGAAAGTTTTTCAGCAATTGTTAAACTTACTCTTTCAAAATAATTTTAGAAAGCAAAAAATATTACTTTTTTGCTTTCGGTCTTTTTGCTCAATATAAGCTTCTTCCCTGCATTCTTTTACTTACTCATTCACAATCTAGTAATCATCTAACTACATGGTATCTAACTCAAGGTAAATCCTTAACTCTTCAACCTCTAATAGCAACTACAGAGTGTTCTTGTAAGTTATGCCCCTCTCCTCAAATATATGCATTTACTTCATAACCGTTAGTTAATCTAACTCTTGCTACTTTTCTAAGAGCTGAATTTGGTTTTTTTGGAGTCATTGTAGTAACTTTAACACAAACTCATCTTTTTTGAGGACATCATTTTGGCATTTCTACTTGTTTAGATCTGATAGAATTTTTTATAACTTGTAAAGCTGGAGCTTTACTTTTTCTAACAGAATCTTTTCTATTTCTTTTTACTAATTGATTTATAGTAGGCATTTTACAAAAATTATTTATAAAACTATTTTGGGAAAAACCCAAAAAATTATCTTTTTGACCAAGATGGAGATTTTCTTGCTTTCTTCTTTCCTGGTTTTTTTCTTTCTACAACTCTAGAATCACGAGTTAAAAGTCAAACACTTTTTAAAACTGGTCTAGCAGAAGCTTCTTTAGTAGACAATGCTTTTGAAAGTCAATGTCTAATAGCTTGTACTTGAGCAGATTCTCCAGAACCATCAACTTCAACATCAAAATGAACTTTATCTTTCATTTTTGTAAGTTTTAGAGGAGTATATAATACATCAAAAAGATCAGATCTTTTAACATATTCATTTACCTTTTTTCAATTAACTTTGTCTTCTCAAACTCATTCAAAGAGTTTTACTTGAGCAGTTGCTGTTTTTCTTTTACCAACAGCATATACATATTTTACCATAAAATTGTTCTTTTAAAGTTATAATTTTATTTCTTCAGGTTGTTGTGCATTATATTTATGCTCAGTTCAAGTATATAATTTTAATCTTGAAAGCATATTACTTCTAAGTTTATTCTTAGGTAACATTCAACTAACTGCTAACTCTAGGGATTTTGTTGGTTTAACAATTAACATTTTTTCTAAAGTAATTTGTTTTAAACCTCACAAGAAACCTGTATGTCTATAATAAATTTTATCACTTAATTTTTTTCAAGTAACAGAAATTTTATCTGCATTTAGAACTATAACATAATCTCAATTGTCCACATGTGGAGCAAAATCAACTTTGTTTTTTCCTTTTAAGATAGTCGCAACTTTTGTTGCAAGTCTTCAAAGAGTTTGTCCTTCAGCATTAACAACATACCATTTTCTATTTGTTGCTTCTATTTGCTTAGGCATTATAGTCTTCATCCTAATTTGAATTTAAAAATTAAACTAATTCTAACAATACAAGTTTTGCATTATCTCAATCTCTATATTTAATAGGAGTGATTCTAGTAAAACCTGAGCTTTGTTTTCCTTTAAATTTTGGGGCCACATTATTAAACAATTCTAAAGATGAACTTTTAGTATACAAAAATTGCATAACGAATCTAATTGCATTTATTTCATCTTTACTATTAACAACATTTATTAATTTATCAAGCATAGGAACTACAGCTCTTGCTTGTTTTTCTGTTGTCTTTAAACTTTTATGTTCAAAGAAAGAAGTAGCAAGATTTCTAAGCATAGCATCTCTATGTTGAAAACTTTTGTCGTTGAATTTTAGATTCTTTCTAGATCTATGTCTCATTCTTTATTAATTAATAATTAATAGTGAATAGTGAATAGTTAATAAAAAAATTTCATTATTACCTTTTCACTATTAGTTACTTAGTCATCTCAAAGAAGTTTTAAACCTCTTTCTGCAAGTGAAGCTCTGATTTCTGTCATTGCTTTTTTACCAAATCATTTTATTGATGACAATTTAGTTTCAGTACATTTAGTTAAATGCTCTATTGATAAAATATTTCAATTTATCAAAGCATTTAATGTTCTTGGAGAAAGTCCCATAATTTCTATTGGAGTATATGATTCTTTTTCCATTTCTTCTTTCACTTCTTCTCTTTCTCTACTGATTAATGTTTTTACATCAGCTATAAAAGCTCCTTCAACTTGTAATCCTTTTTCATTAAATAATGAAAAATAAGATGATAACATATCTCAAGAAAATTTTAAAGCATCTGCTGGAGAAATAATTCAGTTAGTTATTATTTCAATTGTTAAAGAATCTAGTCAAATTATGTCTTCAACTCTTGTAGGAGATATTTCATATTTAACATTGATAACAGGAGAAAAGTTAGCATCTACAAGTAGAACATTAACATCATCTTCTCTTTCTTTTAATTCTTCAATACTTAAGTATCAAACACTTTTTTCTATTCTTATTTCTAAATCCAATTCAAGTCAATCTTTATCAATTTCAGTTATATATAAATCTTTATTCAAAATTTCTACTCAACTTGGAGCTTTTATATCTCAAGCTGTAACAATTCATGATTTAGATTTATTTAATTTTAACCATTCAATTCAAACATCCGATTTTGATATAACTAAATTTTTTAAATTCAACATTATATCAATAACACTATCTTTAATTCAAGGAAGAGTTGAATATTCATGAGTCACCCCTGTCACTTTTATACCAGTAACCTTAGTTCAAGGTATTGAAGATAACAAAACTCTTCTAAGAGAATTTCATAAAGTAACTCAATATCATTTTGGTAGAGGTCCTACAATAAAGCTTGACAAATTGTTTGCCGAATCTTTTTGTGAAATTTTAGGAACTCAAATTTTATCATGAATAATATGCATATTGGTTTGAGTTATAAATTAAGATAAAAATTATTTAGAATAGAACTCTACAATTTTTTGTATATCAATAATTGGATCAAAATCTTCTTTTTCAGGAAGTTTTGTAACCGTAACTTTTAAGTTTTTACTATCAATATCAATCCATTTACAACCAGAAACCTTACCTTTATTCTCTTTTGCAAATTCAGCAAATTCCTCTAATAAACTTTTATACAAAGGACTTTCTTTTAATTTGTCTCTTAATTCTATTACATCTCAAACTTTTAAACTAATAGATGGAATATTTGCTTTAACTCCATTTAGATTAAAATGTGCATGACTAACAAATTGTCTTGCTTGCATTCTAGTTCTAGCAAAGCTAGATCTATAAACAATATTATCCAATCTAAGCTCTAATAATCTAACCATTTTTTCTCAAGTTGTTCCTGAAGAATTAGATTTTAAAGCTTTTTCAAAATATCAAGAGAATTGTTTTTCAGATAAACCAAACATTCTTTTTGCCAATTGTTTTTTTCTCAATTGAGTTCAAAATTCACTTGCTTTTTTAGGTTTAAAAACACCTTTTTTAGAATCAGACAAATCATATTTTTCTGTTCCAAAAAGATTTACTCATTCTCTTCTACAAAGTTTTTTCTTTGGTCAAGTATATCTCATTTTATAAATTATAAGTTATAAATTTGTTCGAGTTAGAAATTATAAGTTATAAATCGTAAGTTATTAATTTATTACCTAAACTTCTAATTTATAATTTGTAATTATTAACTTTTTTAAAGTTTTCTTACTTTCTTTTTTCTACAACCATTATGAGGAATTGGAGTTATATCAAAGATTCACTCTAATTCAACTCAAGCTCAGATTATTCATCTAACTGCTTGTTCTCTTCAAATACCAATTCATTTAATATAAACCTTAACAGATTGCATTCAATGTAAAGTAACTGCTCTTTTCATAGCATCTTCTGCTACAACTTGTGCTGCATATGGTGTAGATTCTCTAGCTCATTTAAAACCAGCACTACCTCAAGAAGCCCAAGTAAGAACACTTCATTTATCATCAGTTATACTAACAATAGTATTATTAAAAGAAGCCATTATATGAGCTTGCCCATTAGGAATAACTTTTTTAGTTTTTTTGCTTTTCTTTACTGCTTTTACCATAATATTTAGTTTATAAATTTTTTAAATTATAATACCTATTTCTTTTTACCAGCAATAGCTGTAGATTTACCTTTTCTAGTTCTAGCATTAGTTTTTGTGCTTTGACCTCTAACTGGTAATCTTTTGTGATGCCTTACACCTCTGTAGCATCTAATTTCTTTCAACCTTTTTATGTTTCAAGCTATCAATCTTCTTAGGTCTCATTCAACCAAATAATTTTTTAGCTCATCTCTTATTTTATCTAGTTCATCTTCTGAAAGAGTTTCTATTTTTCTAGTTTTTTCTATAGAAACTTTTGTCAAAATATCTCAAGATATTTTTCTACCAATTCAGTAAACATATGTCAATGCAATTTCAACATGTTTTCCGTTTGGTAAGTTAACTCATGCAATTCTTGCCATAAAACTTTATAAATTATAAATTATAAATTTATTGGAGTTAGAAATTATAAGTTAGAAATTAAGTATATTATTATTTTATTAATAGAAACTTCTAACTTCTAATTTATAACTCTTAAACTCATTTTACCCTTGCCTTTGTTTATGTTTAGGATCTGTTTTACAGATAATCCTAACAACACCTTTTCTTTTTACAACTTGGCAATTTCTACAAATTTTTTTCACAGAAGTTCTAACCTTCATAGTAATAAACAATTATAATATAAAAAACCAATTTTAAAAAACATCTTGTTTTTCCCTAAATGTGATTCTTCATTTTGTTAAATCATATGGACTAAGTTCAACTTTAACAGTATCACCCTCTATAAGTTTAATAAAATTTTTTCTCATTTTACCACTTAAGTATCCTTTAACAATTCCTCATCACAAAGCTTCTGGTAATTGAACATCAAAAACCAGACCAGGTAAAGCCTTAATTATAACTCAAGTTGCTTCTATCTTTTCTTCTTTACCAGACATAATATGTAATTAAAATAATAGCTACGGTAGTATATAGATTTTTCTATAAAAGCAAATTATTTTTTGACTTTTTTTTCTATCGTCCCGTTTCAAATCCGACCAGTTTTGTTAGATTCAAAACTTGGATTTAAAAACT